>NZ_JBBOUP010000004.1:0-4073 GCF_038006145.1 Bacillus sp. FSL H8-0492 | reverse complement strand
CGAAAGGGAAGAGTTCATCAATCAAAAAGAGTTGGATATTAGCTATAAAGAATTAGAAGTGAATCAAAGGGAACGAAATTTGATTGGGAAAGAAGCAGCTATTGAGAATAGTCAAACATGGTGGGAAGAAAAGCAAAAATTACAAGAACAAGTGAATCTATTAACCGTAGAGAATAGTCGTTTGAAACGGACGTTGAACAAAGTGAATGAACTGTACGAAGGATTAAAAATGAGTTTTGCGAATGTAGCGAAAGCAGTTGGCATGATGAAATATAGCAAAAAGGAATATGAACAACCGCTAAATGAACGAGGGAATCGATTGGTAGATGGGATTGCAAATTATACAAGTTACTGGCTTCGAAAAATGGGGAGTGAGGATCTAGCAGAGAAAGTGGATAAGGAAATTGGATTAAGTAAAGGAATTGAACAATCTGTACAAGCTTTAGAACCGAAAAAAGAACGGGATAGGGGCTTTGAACATGAAATGTAAAATAGGGGTAATACCCCTATTTTATTATTTTAAGGTGTTTTACTTCTTTTCTAACTTGTTCTAAATTTTTATCTCGTCCTCTAAAAGCAAATGAAGGATCTAAACGATATGTATTCGAAGCACCTACTTTTGGACCTTTTACTAAAATGCCATGTTCAAAGAGTTCTTTAATTGCTCTTGAGACATGTGGGGGATTCATATTCAATTCTTTAGCTATATCTTTTTGTCTAATTCTTAACCAATTTTCATAATCTAATTTTGCTAATAAAATCATATAGACACGTAATGTTTCACCTTTTAAATTAAGTTTGGCAACATGTGTTAATCCTTCTTGGAACATCATAACCCAGTCCCCCTTATAAACTTTTTTCTGTTTTGTTGGAGTTAATAAATACTGTTGAATTTCCCCTGTTTTTTCATCAGGTACTTCAATAAAAATATCTTTATCTAATGATGACATTTTTAACCCTCCAATTATTTAATAATAGTTACCTATCTCGGTATCTATTATACATACCAAATATGGTAAGAACAATACCAAATATGGTAACTATTTATATAAAAAAACCCTTATATATTAAGGGTTTTTTTATATGCTCTTTGTGTCTTTTATAATAAGGGCTAAAAATTCCGCAAGGAATAGGTAGTATTTTTGAGTAAAAATCACTCAAAAATCTCCACCTTTTTCGCTTCGCTACATCCTTGCGGAATTTTTTTCGGCAGGGATTTTTTTTTCGCCAAGCCGAACAGACCAAAAACGAAGATTTAAGTTGTACGACTTGGATTCATAAGTATACCTGCCGAACCGCTAGTTCTTCCAATCAAAGTATTCTTTTTTTGCAATATGTATTTGATGCATATTAAGGGGCTAGCCCCTCGCTTCGCTTCACCCCAGCCTCACCTCACACCCAAAAACAAAGGAATTCCTTTTTGAATTTGTATAAAAATCCACAATTAACTAGTCTTACATGCTTACACCATCCTTTCCAGACAAGCATAAGATGTACTAATGAACGAAAGGGGGTAATATTATGGGTTTTGGTTTTGGTGGAGGTTGTGGTTGTAATGATCATAGAGAACTTCCTAGAAGAAAAGAGCAAATTGTTACTGAAAATAATGATAGTAATCCGGGGTTATTACAATTTTTAAGAACATTAGCTCCTGGAACTTGTCTTGTCATTCAATATGATTGTCAACCACCTACAAGCGCAACATTTCAAGGATTTCAAGGTAGTAGTGTAATTATTCTTTCTGATTTTGATTGTTTTCCCGGTTTAGCACGTATTGCCATTAATAAAATCAATGTAGTTTCTATAAATTCACCAGATTGTAATCGATTCTGTTGTGAACGTCCAATATGTGATGAATAATTTTAAAATTAGAAAACAAATTCTTTTAATTTATAAATTGACTTTTGCAACAAAAAACACTTATTTTAATAAGTGTTTTTTGTTGCAAAAGAATCATAATAACAAACCGTTTAATCAATACAAACATACAATAATGTGAGGAACAGCATCCAAACGTTCCAAACACCCATGCCAAGAAATAAAATTAAAAATTATTTCTTGGCCCCTTTTATATAACAAAAAAATTTTATTTAAAATGTACAAGCTTCTTTTGACTCTAGTCATAACATACTAGTAAGGATTTATTAATCCTTATCTTCACTAATTCCAACTCAAATTTACCCAGGACAAAAAAAAGCAAACCAAAGAATTTAAATTCTTTGGTTTGCTTTTTTTAAAACTAAAATGTACAAACCTAAATTTATACTCAACATAAGATACAGAGATACAAAATTTATTAATAAGTTTTGTATCCTACCTATTCTATTTTCTTTTAAGGAATCTAAAAAAGGTTCCTATTTTTTATATTAATTAACTAAATTATTAATATAGTGAACTATTTACTTCGTTTTATTAATAAAACCAATATTATTTCTTTATTCTATCGATGCTTGGTTTGTATTACCAGACTTGTCTAATTGTTTAATGACTGAGAGTTCGATGAGTAATTAGAGTAATTCGCGAAACGACTATTGGGAGAAGAAAGATAAATGGTAAGAGTCCATGGTAAGCGGACTGAAATGGTGCAGCGGTTTGTGCTGATCCATGAAAGGAGCATTAAGGAGTGGACTCGTGCCACTGATTCATCATCCTCTTGGCAGTTTCTCAAAACGATACGTTTTGGGGACGCCAACCGGCGAGGAAGCCCCTCAAGGAGTGAGGGGTTGGGGAGTTCGATAAAGGGGGTCTGGGGAAGGGTTCCCCAGTGGGTTTGGGCAACGCCCAAGGTTTGGTTTTGGTCACGTAGTGACTCGGCTATGCCGACAAGGGCCTCGCAGAGCCCTATATATTTTGACGCTACGCGTCAAAATATGTATAGGGTTACGTTAATTGACTCCATTTCGTCGATTTGCTAGACTCGTGGTATCAATTATTCTAGGAAAGCGGGTGTATGTGATGTTGCGTTCTATCTCATTTAATCAATCTCATAAAAGTTCCATTAGTCATAACAATCGAGAAAATACACATGGAAATCCTGGTATTGATCCATCCAGGTTAAACGAGAATATGTATTTTGTTCAAAAGGACATTCGGAGTGTATACAAAGAGGTGTTTCAAAAAGCAGTAGATACATATAACAAGAAACAAAAACGGAATGACCGCAAGATTCAAGATTACTATGAAAAAATCAGTAAAAGTGAAAAAGTACATGAGCAACGAGAATTAGTTGTAGCGATTGGGGAAGGTAAAGATGATCCAATGTGTAGGAAAGAGAAAAAAGAAGCTTTACAGAGGTATGCAGAAGCGTTTCAAGAGCGTAATCCGAATCTAGCAATTTATAACATGGTGTTACATGATGATGAAGCGAATCCGCATCTGCATATCAACTATGTGCCACATTTTTCAAGTAGTCGGGGATTAACGAAGCGTGTCGGAATGGATAGAGCTTTGCAACAACAAGGTGTGGAAGGAAAAGGGATGGAACTGATTGCGAATTGGAGAGCGATAGAAACGGCATATATCGAAACATTAGCAAAAGAACATATTCCTGATTTTGAACGAGCGAATGTAGGATCTCATAAGTACATGAAAGTAAAACAATACAAAGAATATGCGGAAACAAAGTCCGTTGTAGAAAAGCAGGTACAGGAAAAAGAAACCTATTTACAACGGGTAGACAAAGAAGTGAAACAGTCAGAGGGAAAAGCAGAAGAATTACAAACGATACAAGAACAGTTAGAACAGATTGTGAGAGAACAACAACAAGAACAGAAGAACCTACAAAAACAAATAGGAGATACGAAAGAAGAGATTACAAAACTAGAAGAAACAAAGGAACAGGTAAAAAAGGATATACAAGGATTTCCTTTTTTTGATATGAGAAGGTTGAAAGCAGAAACAGAAAAAGTAGGGTTGCTGAAAAAGAAAGAAGTAAAAACAGGAAACTATATTCTGACAAAAGAAGACGCCCTGAAGCTTTCTGAGCGCCTTAGAGGCGTTTCTAACATCCGAGAAGGTCTAAGTACCATAGGAAGGTCTAAAAGCTTACTAGAAGCCAAGGAGGCGCAATTAAA
>NZ_JBBOUP010000003.1:0-97843 GCF_038006145.1 Bacillus sp. FSL H8-0492 | reverse complement strand
CAATGAGGATTCCTACCGGAATCGTTCTTTACCCTGTTAATCCAAATAATTGATGAATGAATTGTTTTTGATTTTGAACAGACTGATCCCGTAAATCAATCTGTTCTTTTTTTATCATATGCATGGCTTCTACTCCTGCAAGAATCAATGTAGCTGTACGAAAAGATTTAAGTCCTAACATAGAGCGTATACGTTTTTTAATGAAACGATGATCTTGCTCTACGATGTTATTTAGATATTTTATCTGTCGGATTTGAATGCCTAACAGTATCTGTTTTTCTTTCTTTAACCCTGTGATAGCAATTGGATAAGCCGGGTTTTTATCAACTGTGATTGCACGAGGTTTTGAAGCATGAAAAGACCGCAAAGCTTTTTTGAAGAATCTCTTTGCAGCCTTATGATTTCTGGATTTACTTAGATAAAAATCAATCGTGTTTCCTTCAGAATCAACAGCACGATATAGGTACATCCATTGTCCTTTTACTTTTATGTACGTCTCATCTACTCTCCAGGAATCATTCGTTTGTTTGAGATGACGTCGAATTCGCTTATCTAATTCAGGCCCATATTGATGGACCCATCGCATAATCGTTGTATGAGCTAAGGATAGTCCTCTTTCCTCCATCATTTCTACCAAATCACGAAAACTGAGATTGTACCGCAGGTACCAGCGCACAGTTAACAAAATAATATCTGGCTGATAGTGCTTCCATTTAAACGAAGTTTCCTTTTTCATACTGATCACACACCTTTTTAAGAATAATAGTATCAGTATGTCCAAGTTTGAGAGATTATTTGCAAGTGGCCTGAAGTTTTTGCACCAGAACCTGAGATTGTACCGCAGGTACCAGCGCACAGTTAACAAAATAATATCTGGCTGATAGTGCTTCCATTTAAACGAAGTTTCCTTTTTCATACTGATCACACACCTTTTTAAGAATAATAGTATCAGTATGTCCAAGTTTGAGAGATTATTTGCAAGTGGCCTGAAGTTTTTGCACCAGAACCCTTGTTCCTTCATTAAAAAATTTATTTAGCTAAGTCAGAGTTAAACAAAAAAAGGGCGAGTAATTTTACACGCCCTTCCTTTATATATAAGATCCATAAAAGTAGGGGGGAAAACGCTCTATTAAGAACGTCAGAAAGGTTTTTTAACGCAGGTAAAGTCATTTGCATTCATATAGGATAACAACGATATAATAGGCGTTCAATACGGTATAATTCAAAATGGTAAAGAAGGAGTATCGAAATGGAAAAAATCAAGGAGAATAAAACTTATATTATTCTTGGTGTAATTGTATGTATTCTATTAAATTACCTTTTTTATTACTTTAGAGTGACTTTTGAAGGTAATACACTTGCAGCAATTGACTATTTGTTTTCAGAACCTCAATATCTTTTATACGCCTTTCCTTTGTCTTTCAACGTTATTGACTTGTTTGTTCCCCTGTTTACAGTAGTATTTGCTGTATTTGTTTTGATTGATAAGAAAAATAATAAAAAGAAGTACAAAAAAGGTATTGAACATGGTTCAGCACAGTGGGGTAACGTTCAAAAGGATTTGAAAGATATGTATGACGAAGAAGACAAATACAATAACATTATATTTTCACAAAATACAAAAATTAGACTAGATGATAAAGATGCTCCTTTCGTTGCAAGACGTAATAAAAATGTGCAAGTTGTTGGTGGGTCAGGTAGTTTAAAAACAAGAAGTATAGTTAAACCAAATATGTTACAAATGAATGCAAGTTATGTATGTACTGATCCCAAAGGTACGATTGTTAATGAAATAGGCATGGCGTTAAAAAATATAGGGAAGTATAAAATTAAGATATTTAACACCGTAAATTTTTTAAAAAGTATGGGATATAATGCATTAAAATATGTTCATAATGAACAAGATATTTTAAAACTTGTCCATACTATTATTGCAAACACAAGTGGGGAAGGACCAAAAGGAGATCCCTTTTGGGAAAAAGCAGAAAGTTTGTTATATCAAGCATATTTAAGTTTAATCGTTTCGAAATTTCCACAAGAAGAACAACATTTAGGAACATTAATGGATTTGATAATGTACTCAACAGTAAAAGAAGATGACGAGGATTATAAAAATCCTATGGACTACCTTTTTGAGGAATTAGAAAAAGAAGATAGTAATCACTTTGCTGTAAAACAATATAAATTATATAAACTAGCAGCTGGTAAAACAGCAAAAAGCATTTTAATCTCCTGTGGTGGAAGGTTATCTCCATTAAACATTCCTGCATTTCGAGATTTGATTTCAAAAGATGAATTAGAGCTTGATACACTTGGAGATAAAGGGCGTAAGACAGCACTATTTATAATAGTGCCTGATACTGATGAAACCTTTAATTTTATTGTTGCTATTATGTATTCACAACTTTTCAACATGCTATGTACAATTGCTGACGATAAATACAAGGGCGAGTTACCTACTCATGTTCGATTTATGTTAGATGAATTCGCTAATATTGGATTGATTCCAAGGTTTGAAAAGTTAATTTCAACAATCCGTTCACGTAACATTTCAGCAACTATTATTTTACAATCACTTTCGCAATTAAAAGCAATTTATAAAGAAAAAACGGATATAATAACGGGTAATTGTGATACCTCTGTATTTTTGGGTGGTAAAGAAAAAACAACAATAAAATCATTGAGTGAAGAACTTGGCAAAGAGACAATTAATGATTATAACGAAAGTAAAACGCGATCCAATAATGATAGTTACGGTCAAAATTATTCAAAATTAGGTAGAGAATTAATGACACAAGATGAACTATTAACAATGGAACGTGATGAGTGCATTGTCCAAATAATTGGTAAAAAACCATTCAAAGATAAAAAGTATGATTTAACTAGTCACCCAAGATATAAATTCCATTCGGACGGAAAAAAATATTGGTTTGATATTGAAAAGTACTTAGAAGCACTTAGAACGCCAAAAAATCAGCAAAAAAGAAACACAACGAAGAAACAGGAAAAACAAAGAGAAGAACTCAAGCTAATCCTAACAACGGTGCATGGTAGTCGAGAAATAACCTGAAAAGTGAATGGAATGGAAGTATGGTAACGAAAATGAATTTTAAAGTTAGAATAATAGGATTAAGTGATTTTATGGATTGAAGCCTTTTTCGAACAGGAAAACTCATTGTCTGTAGATATGTGATGAAAGTGAGATGGTTTTTTTTAGCAACGGAGGACAAGGAATAGAATTATCGGAAAAGTAATATCCATTCTTCTAAACAATCTAGAATATATAAAACGAAAGGTAGCGTGGTAATTGTGAACTGTCCATACTGTGCAACTCCCATACAAGTTGATAAGAATGGTGTTGTACAAGAGATTTGTGAATTCTGTGGTGGTAATATGCGGGAACAACAAACAGGTATGCTACAGATTTGTCAGAATGGTGAGCGTTTTGAATTTACAAAGATGCAACAGCATATCTTCTTGGAGCATATTAATCAGTCTGTAGGTGAGTTGAAACAGTATCACACGTACGATTTGTATTTGTTGCTAAAAGAAGTGAGAGAAGCGAGAAGCCAGACTTATTATGGTTTGCACTTGCTCAATAAAGCATCTAAAACAGAAAGAACCTTACAGGAAACTGCGAATGAAGCGGGTGGAGAATATGAGTATTACACAAGAAAATCGTGGGTGATTGAGAATATTCTTTTAGAACGTCAAGGATTCTTTCCAGAAAAGATTACAACTCGTGTTCTTCAATATTTGGAAGAACAAATTCAAAAATCGAAGAAGAAGACCATGAAGATATCAAAGGTACAACGACAGCATAGAAGAGAAGCTTGAGGAATCTTTATACAATTTGAATTTTATAGAGAAATGGCAAAGAGGTGAGAGAATGGAAATGAAAGATGCGCTAAAAAAAAGTGGAGAAGACAATCTTTTGAAATATAAAAAATTTAAAAAAGAAATATACCAAAAAGAGCGGTTATTAATCACATGCACATTGATCTCCTTTGTAACCCCTTTGGCTGTATATTGGTTAGACAAATATTTTGAATTAGGTAATTGGTTTTCTTATGGAGTTACTTTTGTAATTGTGTTGCCTTATTATTTGTATGTTCTGAATATCAATATCAAAGTGGCAATAAAGCGATATAAATACCACACCACTGGAAGAATCGAAGAGTAATTTATAATTAAAGCGTTAATGTAATACAATTTGAATTTTATTAAAAAATGGAGGAATGAATTATGAATATAGTAACTATTAAATTTGGTGAAGGTACAGAAGCGTGGAGAGATATGCAAGAGGTTGCTAAAGTTTTACAAGAGAAAGGGTATTCCGTTGAACCTTATGAAGAAATTGGAACGGTGAAATTAGTTAAGAAAATCAATGATGAAATAGAGGATAAAACAAATTAAAGGGGAAATGAAAGATGAATAAATTTCAAACTATGAAAGATTTGAAAGAAGAACTTAGGGATAATGTTTTATCTTCATTTTTTATTTCACTCGGTACACTAATCAGTATTATTTTTGGTCATTTAACTAAGAATCTGTTTGATACTAATCTATATGTGTGGGTATATATTATAGCATGTTATGTTGTGCCGTTTATTTTCATGTTATTAGGAATTTGGCTAGTTGTAAGAACGAAACGAATTGTTAAGGAAATAAGCAATTTACAATGAAAAATCATAGCAACATCTTGTTAAATAGAAAATTATTCAGGAAAGACTCTACTTAATTAGTAGGGTCTTTTTTGTCGAAAAGTAATTAAAAAAACAATCAAAAAGACTTGTAAGTCTAAGTTATTCATGAGATAATAGACTTGTAAGGTTAAATAATAACGAAAGGGGAAAATCAAATGACAAATAACGTTTATGAGATCGTAACAAACAAAATTATTGAGAAACTAGAACAAGGAACAGTGCCTTGGCAAAAGCCTTGGATAAACGGAAATGTAGCTGTAAACTGGAAAACTCAAAAGCCGTATAGAGGGATTAATACAATGCTTTTAGATTCAGGTGAGTATCTAACTTTCAAACAAGTACAGGAAGCAAAAGGAAAAGTCAAAAAAGGAGCAAAATCAGAAATTGTGGTCTTCTGGAAGTGGTTAGAAAAAGAAGACAAAGTATCTGGCGATGTTGAAAAGATTCCAATGTTGAGATATTACAGAGTCTTTAACATAAATCAGTGTGAAGGAATTGAAAGTAAACGAAAAGAGGAAGAGGCTTTCGAACATAATCCAATTGAAGAAGCGGAAAATATCGTAAAGGGATATATAAATTCACCGAGTCTCAGCTGGAATAGTGGAAGCGCATATTATCATCCAGTTTTGGAGTATGTAAATGTACCTCCAATGAAGGATTTTCCGAAAGTTGAAGGTTTCTATAGCACATTATTTCATGAATTAATTCACTCAACCGGTCATTTTAGCAGATTAAACAGGGATGAAATCACCTCAGCAAAAGCTCATTTCGGTTCTGAAGATTATTCAAAAGAGGAATTGGTTGCTGAAATTGGGGCCAGCATGTTAACTGGATTATCAGGGTTTGTAGATGTAACATTTGATAATTCAACGGCTTATATACAGTCCTGGTTACGAAATTTAAAAGACGATAAAACATTAATTGTTAAGGCAGCCAGTCAAGCGCAAAAGGCTATAGATTATATTTTAGGAGTTAGCTATAACGAAGAAAATAAAAATGAAAAAGCCATCCGCCGCTAAACGAATGACTAGGGTGTAAAAGAATCTCGAACATTCTTTTATACCCCCTTATTATAACATATAATGAAGGGGAGAAGAAAAATGAAAATAAATACACCAGAATGGCTTTCGCTAAGCCAAGATATTAAGATAAAGCTTATCAAATTAGCAATTTTAGAAAATAGATTCAAGCAATAAACTACATTGAAATTTAAAAGAAAAGGGATCGTCTTTTTTTCCCTTTTCTTACTTATAATATTAAAGGAGTAGTTACCATGAAAGAAATAGAAAAGTATATGACGCCTGCTGAAGCATCTCATAAATGGGGAATTAAGCGAGCTACTTTAAAAAATAAAATTAGTCCATCTACATTAAATGAAGAACAGAAAGAAGAGTTACACAAAATGATTGAGGAAGGGCTAATTAAGTTCTTTTTAGCTCCAAATGGTACAAGAAAAGAATGGATTATTTCCAGTGATTCTATGTTTGTATGGTTTGGAGAACCACGAATTTCTAAAGAATGAAACCTTCTTTTTAGATTTGGATGAAAAGGTTTTCCCTTGCCTTTTGGGATAGAGGTTGGCTCGTCGTGTGGGGACGAGGCCCCACGGTTTGAAACGTCTGGTGACGACGGATGAAAAACTAAATAGGAGGACGAAAGGCTAGCGGTTTGGCTCGTATACTGGAAAGATCAAGCCGATAGAGAAAACACTTGCTTTTGGGTATGTCGGCTTGGCGACGCCATTTCACGAGCCAAAAAAAGTTGGGCAAGGATTATTTTTACTGCAGTAACGGAGTGAAGCAGTAAAAATAAAAGGTGGAGATTTTCTGAAGCATAGCGAAAGAAAATACGACCTGTTCCTTGCGGAACTTTTAGCATTTAAGGGGAAATGTTATTTTGTTTATATTTTTAATATTTAAAAACGTAAGAATTATATTTATGCAGAAGTTTCTTTATTCAGCCCACATAAAGTCCAGTTATGGTAAAATATAGAGGACATATGTATAATGAGATTCCAATTCTATTGATGAATTGGAATCATTTTTTACATTTAACTGTTCGATGAGAGTAATCACGTACACGAATTGATCTAGTTCTTGGCTAGATGCAAGAACAATGGGATCTGTATATCCGTGTGCTTTTACCAACTGTCGCAGTGGTTTCTTTTTTATTCCATTTGTTTTTGTTAGTGGAGAACATCAGATGTAGACATGGGAAACCTCTCTATTTATACAGATTAAAATCAACTTTTTATAGTATATATAGTTTTTAAAAATGAAAACGGTCACATAAGATGTGAGATATTCTATGTGTACAAAAGGAGGGCATTTCTATGAGAGCGACAGGAATTGTACGCAAAGTAGATAATTTAGGACGGATTGTGATACCAAAAGAAACAAGACGAATTTTACAAGTAGATTCTGGAGACGCTCTAGAAATTTTTGTAGAAGAGGATGCTATAATTCTACAAAAATATACATCTCATGGTATGTGTCCTATCACGGGAGAAATATCTGCAAGGAATGTAAAACTGGCAGGTGGAAAGCTGACGCTGAGTCCAGAGGGTGTAAAACAACTGTTAGCTGAATTAGAACAATACAAAGTAACGGTATGAGAAGAATAGGGGGCGAACGCTTTGGAAACGAAATTACAAGCATTTCAAAAGGATAGAAGTAAGAACATGATATCTTTGCAGGAACAATTGTTACAAGAGGCGTTTCAAAAGAGGAAGGATATCACTTTAATTCTGTTAAAAGGATTGCATGTAAAAGGAATAATAAGAGGATTTGATACTTATTCTGTTTTAATAGAAGTTGAAGGAAAGCAACAGCTTGTATATAAACATGCGATCTCCACGATTCGATTCTAAAATAAAACAGTAGCATGAAATCCTTAGAATTCATGCTACTGTTAAAGATATATTATTTAGCTTTTACAGCTTCTTTTAATGCTTTCCCCGCTTTAAAGGCAGGTGTTTTTCCCGCAGGGATTGTAAGAGCTTCACCAGTATGTGGATTGCGTCCTTCACGGGCAGCACGTTCCCTTACTTCGAATGTGCCGAAGCCAAGTAGCTGTACATGTTCCCCATTTTGAAGAGCATGTTGAATAGATTCTAATACTGCATCTACAGCAAGACTCGCTTGTGGTTTTGTTAGTTCGGATTGTATTGCAACTTGTTTGATTAATTCTGATTTGTTCATAAGGCACCTCTTATTGTTATGTATACTTGTTTCAGTATAAAGGTGTAAATGAAATGGTGCAAGATAGTTTGTGAGATGTAAATTCTATAACAGAAAAATGTATTATACAGAGCGAATACTCTGTATAAAAGGAATGGGGGAGGAAAAAAGATGAAAAATGTCTTTTACACGAAGCCAAATGAATTACAACGGTATCTCGCCATACCACAACCCACTGTTTCACAACATCTTGGCAGGCTAAAATTACATAAAGTCGTAGCATATGAGCGAAAAGGATTAGAAGTATTTTATCGAGTGGACGATGAAAAAGTGAAACAAACGCTGAAGATACTGCTAGGCTAAACAAATAGCTTCGTTTATTTGTCTAGTCATGTGCGGATAAAAATAATGACCGAGGAGGGGTATTCTTCTATGAGCGGAAATTCACATTACAATTATATAACAATAAAAGAACTTATCTTTATCCATGCCTATGTAACAGGGGAAGAAATCCCTTCTTCACAAGCATTACAAATACTCAAACAGTTTGCTCCTGAAGAAATACCAGGTACAATCAGACAAGCGCGTCGGTATCGTATACGGAAAAATGGAGAAGAATTGTTTGGATACTATAGAAAGAAACATCCGAAATTATTTGATAAGCAAAAGTTATACACGTATGAAGAGTTGAAAAATCGAGCGGAGAATTATTGTTCGTCTCATTTGGTGATTCATCTCTAATCCAGATAGGTCACTATGTATGCATTATGTTCTGAAAAACAGATAGAACGCCTATTTTTCTGTGAAAAGTTTAAAAAAGACTGCTCATATTGATTTTTAAAGAAAGAAGACGAGCAAGATAATGCATTACTATGTAAAAAACGTTAAACGCTAAAAATAAGGTAATAAAGGCGTTTAACGTAATTAAGAAAAAACAAGCTGATTATGCAGGGATATATGCCTGTTTAAGTGGCAATACATATAATTTCATGTACCGTAAGGTTTAATAACTAATAATCACAAACAATCAATTTTCAAGGGTTGCGTCCTCTCTTCCGTATCCGCTACAATAGAGATAGAATACACACAAAGAAAGGTGACTCACTCTATGAATCAACCTTTAGTAAATTTACGAGTCGATTTTGCTTTTAAGCAATTATTTGGTGTACAAGGACAAGAGGAATTACTGATTTCTTTTTTAAATGCAATCTTGCATGAATCCTTATCTACACCGATTGTATCCTTAAAAATTGAAGACCCACATTTACATAAAGAATACGAAGAAGATAAATTATCCATACTAGATATATTAGCTACACTTCAAGATGAGACCAAGGTAAATGTGGAAATCCAGTTACGAAATACACAAGAGATAGTAAAACGTTCCCTGTATTATTGGAGTAAACTGTATACATCTCAATTAGAGCAAGGAATGCCCTATCGTTCTTTACGGAAAACGATTGCGATTAATCTATTAGATTTTGATCTCTTTCCTCAATATGATGATATGCATACAGTCGGACAATTTTGGAGTCAACAACACAAGGAAGTGTTACTCGAAGATTTGGAAATCCATTTTATTGAAATTCCGAAATTGCTACAGCAATGGAGAGAAGAAAAAATTAATCCGTGGGAAAATGAATTCGCTCGTTGGTTACTTTTACTACCAGCGCATGAAGATGAACATTTAACCCACACGTTGGAGGATATCGCCATGAAACAAGATCCAATGTTACAGAAGGCAATCCACAAATGGGAAAATATGAGTCAGAGTAGCTCTTTCCGTCTCGCATATGAAGCACGGGAAAAAGTGCTATTTGATGAACAAGCAAAATTGGCACATGCTCGTGAGATTGGTATAGAAGAAGGTATGGAAAAAGGGAAAGTAGCCGAAAGAGAGCAACTTATCCGAGGCATGCATAAAAATGGCATGGATATCGAAGATATTGCGAAGTTTACAAATATGGAACTGTCGGAAATACGCCATATTTTAGACAAGTAAAGTGTACCGTACACTTTTTCACAAGGTTAGATGATTCTTTAGGGCCATCTGAACCTGAAGAACTAATATCGAAAAATAAATTGAATATTCAGAAAAAATAGACCGAATGAATCCAGTTATGTTATAATTAGCGTAACCGATATACTGTACTACCTTTTGCTCCCTGATTTGTATAACAAGTCAGGGAGCTTTTCGTATGCTTTCATTTTCTACGATTCTTTTTTCAGTAGATTCCTATATAAAAGTAATATATTTAAAATACTGATATTTTTGGCATTTATATATATAAGGACTAATAGTGATGACGACTATTATTTCTCCATCACAAGAGATTCAATTGTTACATTTTTAAAGATAAACTTATATTATTTTAGTATGTCATAAAAAGGGATTCTTTTCAGATTATTTTCCATTTGAATATTGATTTGCATATTTGACATAACGCTTTACTGATAGATGAGAAAGGAATCCTGTTCTTTTTATGACTTCCTCTGTAGACATATTTCTTTCTAGACAGCGTAGAATATAGGTATTCCGTAAGTGCTGTGCTGAAATTCCTTTTCTCAGTTGCGCTCTGGCTACTTCTAATCGAATCATCTTTTGTACAGCAATGGCTGTTAGTGCTTTCGGAGCATCATTGTCATACACCCAACGAAATGTCCCCCGTTTAAAATCAAATGCAACCAACAACGGATCTGCACTGTGATATCTAGGACGAACTGGTTCAGGTATCGTTTTATAGTACGTAAATAAACGTATTTTATCCTCTTCCTTTAACATGATCCTTCTCTCTGTCCCTTTGTTATGTAAAACAGTAATCATGTTCTTTCCAAAGTGCACCTGTTGCATCTTTAACGATACGAGTTCTTGTAGTGTGAGCCCATAATCCAAAAGAAGTGATAGGATGGATACATTTCGATCTATGAGAAGCGGTCGAACGGAAAGTTGTTCTTCTGACAATCCTTCAGAAGAACAAAGAATGTTTTTCAGCTTTTTTTCTTCTTCCTTCGTAATAAAGTCCTCCTTGCGTAGGGCCCGATTCGGTGGAGTGATTCCCTGCATTTCTACAATAGGACTTGGAATATCCAAGAACTGATACAATTTCTTTAAAACGACTGCAATGCGATGAATGGTTTTCTCTCCATACTTTCGTTTGTATATAAGTTCCTGAAAGTAGGCTTCAAAATCCTCTTTATCTATCTTGTTCCATAAGTTCGTTTCTTGAAAACGATTCGATGCTTGCAGCCATCTTCCAAAGTCCTCAATATCATAAACATATCGTTTAATTGTGGATGTCTTCCTTCCACGACTAGATAAGAAGAAAGAAAAATTTTGCAAGGTATCCTCAAATTCTGCTTTATTCATGTACTTATCATCTCACTTTTTCTGTATGATCTTAGTCTTGTACAATTTTTATTTCAGCTTAGCTGGGTATTTCCAATCTCGCTTATCTTGTTTATCAAGTTTTGTTTTTGGCTTCTTTCTCTCTACTTTATTCTTCACCTGATTTTGTTGTTCTAATGTATCTAACTTTTTTTGCATTTTCTCCATCTGTTCTTTTACTTCTTTAAGCTCCAACTTAATTTCAGATAGCAATCTTAAAATTGCATCACCTTTATTCATAAAAAAATAACCTTCCTTTGTAGGATGAAAATTTTCTCAATGTTAAGCAGATTTAATTTTCAGTATTTTTAGGTATAATAAAGAAGAATAACTTTCATTATTTCCTTCTCAAAGGACGGACTATGCCAATAGAACCGTTCTTTTTTTATGTTGATTCTTTTTATTATCTAGAAATTCATTATACTATGAATTTGAGTGACTTTGGGGTACAGCCGAGATACGTGTAAAAACAGGCCACAAGCTTACTTTTATTTCCAATGCGACGTAAGTATACATCGCATTTTATACTTTTAGAGAACATTGCATATGCTCATGTATTGAAAATGTCCTTTGCTAACTCCGCATTTCCTTCTGTTCCTCCTTTGAATTCATTACTATAATTTTAAGTATAGTAATAAATTAAGGAGGAATATATTTTGAAAACAAACAAATGGTTACGTACAATTCCTACAGCATGTTTATTAAGTTCCGCTATACTGGTATTACCAACTTCTTCATTTGCAGCAACTGATATGAGTAGTTGTAGTAAAAATGATTATTCTCAAAGTTGCGTGGAACAAACAGATCCAGGTGTAAATAATCGAACTCATGCGATGTATGAAACGATCAATAGGTTAGTAGAAATGGATGATTTAAATGAACAAACCAATTGGAGCGGAAAGAGTTGGTATAACTTTATTCGCTTTAATTATTTAATTTTACCAAGTCAAGAGCAAGATGTTTTAAATCAACTAAATTCAATTCCAAAAGATAATGTGGAATTAAAACAAGTTCTTAAAGCCTTAAATGGGTATCATAATCGAACAAATACAATTACGGATACCAACACACTACAGATTTCAAACGTGAATGTAAATAAATATATCGAAGACCCTAAACCAGATCCTAACTCAGATCAATATAGAGAAATTAATACAAAAGCAATTAATGAAAGTTATAGTCAAACATTAACAAAAAAAACACAAAACATAACGGAAAGCATGCAATCAAGTAAACAATTAACCGTCACGCATAGCTTGAATACAGGAGCTAAGGAAGGGTTAAAATCTTCAATCGGCGTCAGTGTACCACTGATTGGTGAAGTAAAAGGTGAATTATCATTTGAATATTCCGTAAATTACGGTTATACAAATGCATCTGCGACAATTGATACCATCACACACACTGTCACCTCTCCACAAGAAGACATCTCGCTAGCTCCGCGTACAGGTGCAGTAGTAACTGCAAAACTAAGTACACCTGTATATAAAACAAAATTATTAGGAACTTCTAAAATTAAAGGATATTATACAGATCAAGTTAATAGTTATCCAACTTGGGTACAACTAGGTATCTATAATAAATTTAAAGTGATTTCTCAGCATAACCCAACAGTTTGGAATAAGTTGAAAGAATTAGGATTTTCTCTAGATGACCAAACAAAAGAAGTCATTTTCAATGGTGTGATAGATTTAACAGACCGTCATGCACCAGGATCTACGTTTGAATCTCGTACTCAAATCTATGAATTAGATGCAAACGGAAATATTAATTACAATAAACCTGTAGGTAAACCACAAACAAAAACAGGACAAGTTCAAAAATCCAACGTTTCCAACTCTACATCCCGATTATTACTTGTAAAGTAATGTTGTTAAGGTGTGAAAATCTATACGGATATAACTTGGAAATATTTTGAATAGTAAAAAGAAACAGTGACGATTAAATTCACTGTTTCTTTTTATCTAACCGTTTAATAATTCCCGTCATTTAGATTTTTGTGAATATGTCCAATGAGAGATACATTGAAATTACTGTGTAACATCCCTTAATAACTAGCCACCTCATATTTTATTCTGTAGACGGTTTGCCTTGTTATGCCGTTTTCTTTTGCAATATGAGAAATGGCTTCGCCATTGTTTAACATTTCAACCACCCGATTATATACCAACCTTTTTTGTGGATCTTTTGCTTTTGGAGAATAGAGGGTCGGTCTCCCTTTATAGACACCTTTCTGTTTAGCAATCGAAATTCCCTGTGCTTGTCTTCTTTTCGTTTCTGCTCGTTCTTGTTCCGCAATCATAGCTAAAATTTGAACGATTAAATCTTTAATAAATTTGTCTAATAAGGAATTCCCAATAACTTCTGCCATAATAGGTAAGCTCGTGATAATTAATTTTACTTCCCTTTTCTTTAAATAATTAACAGTATGAATAATTTCATCATAATTACGTCCAAGTCTATCAATTGCTTCTACCATAAAAGTATCTCCACTTCGAACAAATTGTAGCGCCTCCTGAAACATTTCTCTATTATGAACAGATGCTCCAGATTTTTGTTCCGTAAATATTTTTTCCGCTCCAAATTCTTTTAAAGTTTCTATCTGTCTATTTAAATTTTGATCTAATGTGGAAACTCTAGCGTAAGCAATTTTCATTTTTCAAAATTCACCTCATTTTCCATCCTATTATCATACACCCTAATCATACGTTCGAAACTGAATGTTTTCAACAACTCATCAATGTACGATTAGAGTCTACCCATAATAGACAATTTTAAATGTTTTATCGTAAGATGAAAGAATCAACGATTCCATTGCGATAATTTTAATCAGGAGGAATACCGGTGACTTCAATTGAGCGTACCGCATATCCCAGGTTCAAACAAAATATATCTAAGAAAGAACTTGCAACAATTTATACGGTTACACATGAAGAAAATATATTTGCACATCGTATAGCCCGTGGAGAAAGCTCCGTTTTTATTTGTTTAGTTATGTTGAAATCTTTTCAGCGGTTAGGATATTTTCCACGACCTAAGGAGATCCCGACGATTGTGTTGCAACATATTCAATCCGGTCTCCATATCCCTGATGAAGTAGAGATTAAATTCAATTCAAAAGTGATGTATCGACATCAAAAAGAAATCCGTCAGTATTTACAAGTTTCTACATTTGGAAAAGATGCTTTACATGTAGCAACAAAAGCTATTTATAAAGCTGCCTATGTGATGGATCACCCACCAGATTTAATTAATGTTGCCATTGAAGAATTAATTAAAGGACATTATGAGTTACCAGCATTCAGCACTTTGGATAGGCTTGTTCGTCGCGTCCGCACGTTAGTTAATAATCAATTGTGCCATACGGTTATGAACCGATTATCAAATCAAGAAAAACATAAACTGGATGAGTTATTACGCACTTCACAAGAAACCAAGCATTCCAGTTTTAATTATTTTAAAGAACTACCTAAAAGTCCCTCAATATCTCACATGAAAGAGCTACAAAACAAATTAGATTTTATTACATCGTTTATGTCAAACATCGAAGAATTGTTAAAAGAAGTTCCAAATTCTAAAGTCAAAAATTTCGCATTAGAAGCATTAGCTTTAGATGCATCGGAAATGAAAGATTTTACTATGGCGAAAAGATATACACTCCTATTATCAGTCATTTATCGTTCGCAAATTATAACAAGAGATCACTTAATAGATATGTTTTTAAAAAGGATTGCTAGGATACATAAAAAGGGAAAAGAAGAATTAGCTCTTTTGCGAGAAAAACAGCGCTCGATAAGTGAAAATCTTATTTATATATTGAGTGAAGTTTTACATACGACTCATATGCATGACGATACGAATATAATAGGAAGTGAAATAACAGAATTATTCGAAAGAAGAGGTGGCATAGACTCTTTACAACAAGATTGTTTAGCCCTTTCTTCGTATAACGGGAATAACTATCTTCCTCTACTAGAAAAATTTTATAACAGTCATAGAAAGACCTTATTTCGATTGATTTCATTATTAAAATTAGATTCAACAACTCAGGATGATTCTCTCATAAAAGCTTTACAATTTTTATTGTTAAATGAAAATCGAAGGGTAGAACACCTTCCTACTAGTATTGATTTATCATTTGCTAACGAGCAATGGAAACAAACTCTTCGAGTTGGAAAAGGTTCTAATTTATTGTATCGTAAACGGCTTGAAATCTGTATATTTTCCTATTTAGCTTCAGAATTAAAGACAGGTGATGTGAGTGTACAAGGTTCTGAAAAATACGCCGATTATAGGAAACAGTTATTATCTTGGGAAGAATGTGAACCGTTAGTTAAAGAATATTGTAAAGAACTTAACTTCCCTTCCTCTCCTACTCAATTTGTTAAACAACTGAAACAGAACTTAACTTCTGTTGCGAATACGGTAGATTCAAATTATCCGAATAATGGCCAGGTTATGATAACAGAAGATGGGGAACCAATTTTAAAACGATTTGTACGAAAAACTGTGTCAATAAGTAGCAAATTGTTGGAAAAAGAAATTATACAACGCTTACCTGAGAGAACTGTATTAGATATCCTTTGTAATGTAGAACATTGGACTCATTGGACAAAACATTTTGGTCCTTTATCTGGTTCAGATTCTAAACTAGAAGATCCAACGGAGCGTTATATTGTGACTACATTTGGATATGGATGTAATTTAGGTCCTACACAAACAGCTAAACATATGCGTAATACAATTACACCTCATATGCTTTCTTTTGTGAATCGCAGACATATTCATATTCCAAGATTAAATGCAGCACTTCAGGATGTTTTAAATCAATATCATACATTTAGTTTACCAAAACTATGGGGAACGGGGAAAATAGCTGCAGCTGATGGAACAAAACATGATATGTACACAGAAAATTTAATATCAGAATACCATATTCGTTATGGTGGGTATGGAGCTCTGGCCTATCATCATGTTGCGGATAATTATATTGCTCTTTTTAGTCATTTTATTCCTTGCGGTGTTTGGGAAGCAATCTATATTATTGATGGATTATTAAAAAATAAATCTGATATTCAACCAGATACCCTTCATGCGGATACACAAGGACAGTCCACCCCTGTATTTGCCTTATCTTATCTATTAGGAATTCAACTTATGCCTAGAATTCGTAATTGGAAAGATTTAAAATTTTTCCGTCCAGATAAACATACGCAGTATAAACATATAGACCCCTTATTTAAAGATGTAATTGATTGGAGGTTGATTGAAACTCACTGGAAAGACCTGTTCCAAGTAGTTGTTTCTATTAAAATGGGAAAAATACTACCTTCAACACTTCTTAGAAAGTTAAGCAGTAATAGCAAGAAAAATCGATTATATCAAGCATTTCAAGAGCTTGGAAGGGTAATTCGGACAATCTTCCTTCTTCAATATATATCGGATATGAAACTACGTGAACAAATTACAGCTAGTACAAATAAAGTTGAAGCCTATAATGGATTTTCGAAATGGCTGTTCTTTGGTGGCGATGGTATTATTATGGAAAATGATCCAATCGAACAAGAAAAACGTATAAAATACAATGAGTTAATCACCAATTCTGTAATTTTTCAAAATGTAGTAGATATCACAACAATTTTATGGCAACTAAAAAATGAAGGTTATCGCTTTTCACGCCAAGATTTAGAAAGGATAAGTCCCTATATAACTAGACATATCAAACGATTTGGTGATTATGTAATTGACTTACAAAAGATCCCTCATCCAATAGAAGAAGAAATACCTCTATAAAAGAAATGGGTCATAGTTGGAAATAAAAGTAAGCCTATGACCTATTTTTACACGTATCTCGGCTGTACCCCACTTTCATTTCATCTTTTATCTATGGGCAGATTATTTCAATAGTCTGTTCTTTTTTATTCGTAAAGGTACACCTTTTGATACTATGGAAAATATACGAAAAATTTGTTCCTAAACATCAAATTCTTAATTTAGGAACGTTTCGGTTCTGGTGCAAAAACTTCAGGCCACTTGCAAATAATCTCTCAAACTTGGACATACTGATACTATTATTCTTAAAAAGGTGTGTGATCAGTATGAAAAAGGAAACTTCGTTTAAATGGAAGCACTATCAGCCAGATATTATTTTGTTAACTGTGCGCTGGTACCTGCGGTACAATCTCAGTTTTCGTGATTTGGTAGAAATGATGGAGGAAAGAGGACTATCCTTAGCTCATACAACGATTATGCGATGGGTCCATCAATATGGGCCTGAATTAGATAAGCGAATTCGACGTCATCTCAAACAAACGAATGATTCCTGGAGAGTAGATGAGACGTACATAAAAGTAAAAGGACAATGGATGTACCTATATCGTGCTGTTGATTCTGAAGGAAACACGATTGATTTTTATCTAAGTAAATCCAGAAATCATAAGGCTGCAAAGAGATTCTTCAAAAAAGCTTTGCGGTCTTTTCATGCTTCAAAACCTCGTGCAATCACAGTTGATAAAAACCCGGCTTATCCAATTGCTATCACAGGGTTAAAGAAAGAAAAACAGATACTGTTAGGCATTCAAATCCGACAGATAAAATATCTAAATAACATCGTAGAGCAAGATCATCGTTTCATTAAAAAACGTATACGCTCTATGTTAGGACTTAAATCTTTTCGTACAGCTACATTGATTCTTGCAGGAGTAGAAGCCATGCATATGATAAAAAAAGAACAGATTGATTTACGGGATCAGTCTGTTCAAAATCAAAAACAATTCATTCATCAATTATTTGGATTAACAGGGTAAAGAACGATTCCGGTAGGAATCCTCATTGTTCTTTGGGATATATCCTTTATTTGCACCAGAACCGGAAAGAGGACTATCCTTAGCTCATACAACGATTATGCGATGGGTCCATCAATATGGGCCTGAATTAGATAAGCGAATTCGACGTCATCTCAAACAAACGAATGATTCCTGGAGAGTAGATGAGACGTACATAAAAGTAAAAGGACAATGGATGTACCTATATCGTGCTGTTGATTCTGAAGGAAACACGATTGATTTTTATCTAAGTAAATCCAGAAATCATAAGGCTGCAAAGAGATTCTTCAAAAAAGCTTTGCGGTCTTTTCATGCTTCAAAACCTCGTGCAATCACAGTTGATAAAAACCCGGCTTATCCAATTGCTATCACAGGGTTAAAGAAAGAAAAACAGATACTGTTAGGCATTCAAATCCGACAGATAAAATATCTAAATAACATCGTAGAGCAAGATCATCGTTTCATTAAAAAACGTATACGCTCTATGTTAGGACTTAAATCTTTTCGTACAGCTACATTGATTCTTGCAGGAGTAGAAGCCATGCATATGATAAAAAAAGAACAGATTGATTTACGGGATCAGTCTGTTCAAAATCAAAAACAATTCATTCATCAATTATTTGGATTAACAGGGTAAAGAACGATTCCGGTAGGAATCCTCATTGTTCTTTGGGATATATCCTTTATTTGCACCAGAACCCTCTTTCCTCCATCATTTCTACCAAATCACGAAAACTGAGATTGTACCGCAGGTACCAGCGCACAGTTAACAAAATAATATCTGGCTGATAGTGCTTCCATTTAAACGAAGTTTCCTTTTTCATACTGATCACACACCTTTTTAAGAATAATAGTATCAGTATGTCCAAGTTTGAGAGATTATTTGCAAGTGGCCTGAAGTTTTTGCACCAGAACCGATCCCTTTATCTTCGTATGAATTAAATAAATCAGGTATAAAAAATATCGCCTATTTATCAATGGGCGATGTTTTTTATTTTATCACGCTGTTTTTGAGAGTGTGTAAGCGATCGAATAATCACCCCTTTAGGTGGAATAGCAATTGAAACTTGTTACTTTAAAGCCCACTGCTTTGGGCTTAGTGACAGGGTGTCTGCTGTAGTCTGTAGAGTGATTTCTATAAAAAGTAAAATATACACACATATTTTGAAGCACACAGTATTTCATCAAATGTATTCGATTTTCTGCTGTTTATAAACATAAGTTATGACAACCTACATTTACTGAATAGAAAATTCAGATTCAAAACTTTAAGGAGGGTGTTGCAAAACTAAAATAAATATGCAATGTTATGAATCAGAAAAACTAGCTGAACATGTAATAAATAGCGATTTTGACCATACCACCGTGGCTGTTCCAGCCCTTTATCTTTGAGATTACCAAACTGTTGTTCAATTTTCCCACGCTCTTTCATCAACTGTTTGCCAAAGATGGTTTGTGCAAAATGAGATAATACACGGCGATGTGTATTTTTGCTTTGTTCGACATTACGTGGGTTAATTGGATTCACCGCAAAAATATCACATGTTTTTGCAATTTCATAAATGCGCTGACTATCATAAGCAGCATCTGCAATGGAAAATAACACATTTTGACTTTGTATATCTTGAAGCAATACAGGGGCCATTTTGCTATCATGTACGTTCGCTGTTGTAAATGCATACGACAATACAACACCTTCTGGTGTAGAACAGACATGAGCCTTATATCCCTTATACCAACCATAACGAGTAGATTTCCCCCATTTTGCTTGGGAATCATATAAACTACTCCGTAAGGCAGTGCTATCAATTAAAACACACGGAATCAATCCTAAATTCATTTCTTCAAGAGTTTGTTTATGAATCAACGGAATACCTTCGTTGCGAAACCAAGTACCTACACGTGAAAAAGTGGATATATGTGGAACAAAGGAAAGGCCACAAGATACACGAAATGAAGGATATTGATGCAAAAAGCGAGTTAACTTGCGTAATGAATTGATTTGGAATACCGTTTTCACAAAAAAACATTTGAGTAAAGCTTTTCTACAGATAGGTGGGCGGCCTGTAATAGGCGGAACGCCTCCAATGGTTAAACTATCTACGTAGGCAAATAAAATTTGTAAAATGGAGTGATTCTGATCAAAATTGGTTATCATACTAGTAAATCCGTCCTTTCTGGAGATAGTTTGGGTTACTATCATTCTTCCAGGAAAACGGATTTTTTTATGCATTTATTTTTGAATATTTATGAGTTTTGCAACACCCTCTTTAAGGTTATGGACTCTGTATTTTATAAGAATGATAATTTTTAAGCTACTTGGGTGTTTTGCCCAACCCCCGAAAAACAATACTATAATCAAGGAGCGTTCTGAGCGTATTAACCGAACAAGATTGTTCTTTTTTATTTTCTTTAACAAATAAATATCTGTATTGAAAAAATAACGTAAATAAAGTACGTGGAATCTGTGTAGTAGTGGAACAAGAACGGCAATCAAATTTAATAACATTATCAAAAACACTGGTTTTTGATAATGTTATAAACTGTGTTAAATAAGGTTTTGTTGCGTTAATCCTACGTTATAAAAGCTATTATCATAATTAAATTAACAATAACAACCGTTTCTGTTCGATTACTACATAACCCACGAAATTCTCGCTTATATCATTTATTTGCACCAGAACTGTATTTTATTTTGTTAGCAATGTGGTGGAACCAAAAATTAATAAAACAAATTTCATTATTGCTTCACCGCTTTGGCTACAAGTGCTGCGTATGCTTCTGCACCTAATTTGGTTAAATGCACACCATCAGGTGCAAAGTAGTCTCTCTTCCCAGTACTTGCTGCATACCAATCAACTAGAGTTACATTCGGATATTCAGATGCCGTTATTTTCAGTCTCTCATTCACGATTGATTCCCACGGACGTGGTACTCTCGTATTAATAAATATGATTTTACGTTCGTTTCCAATTAATTTTATTAATGAAACAAGTTGCTCCGTAGTAAAGGCTCCATTTGTACCTAATCCAATAATGACATAGTTTCCTAAGTTCCCTTCGTTTTTTAACTGTTTAACTTCCGGAATCGCTTTTGACAGCTGGCGACCAATTTGCGCATCAATCCTAATATCAGGAAAAGTATTTTTTAAATACGGAGTAATATCAATCATAACAGAATCGCCTATCGCAGTAACTGTGAGTGAATTTTTAGGTTGCGCAGAATTTCCTTCGCTGGATTCCCCTTGTTTTTGAGGCGTCTCTTGATTTGGATTTTCCCAAACTGCAACTGGATGTGGCGCCGATTGTGTTTGTGCTGCCGCCCCCTTATCTTGTTGAGAGTGTTCCTTAGCCTTACTAGCTTTGGATAACCCTACGACGGCTATCGACGAAACGGATAATGTACAAATTAAAGCTAACTTAACACCTAAAGTGAAATGTTGAAGTCTTAAGTTCCTAAACTGAATATTCTGGAGCGCACCTTGTCGGATTGGTTTTTCAATAAACTTCCATGAAATTTGCGCAATCAATATAATGAGAAGAAATTGAAGGAGTGCTCGTATTAGTGAAAAATCCCCGGCATTTGCCTTTGGAGTCGTTAATGTAAGAATTGGATAATGCCAGAGGTATATGCCATACGATCTTATCCCGATCCAACGTAAAGGTCTAAATCGTAAAAATTGAGCAATACGACTAGCTGGATGAGCTAAATTTGCCACTAACAATGCTGTTGCAATGGATAAGAGAACCATTCCTCCCTTGTATAGAAATGGATCATATTGATTGGTCTTCCAAAACATAACCAAAATAATAATAAGGGCAATGCCCCCCACTACATCAAGAATGAAACGCGCCTTTGGGATAATTTTATTTGCTAGCCTATTGCTTGGCCAAACTAAGGCAAGTACCGCTCCGATAAGTAAGGAAAAGGCCCTCGTATCTGTACCATAATATATTCTGCTCGGATCAGCCCCAGGTTCATACAAAATTGCCATCGCTACAGCTGAAGCAACGGCTCCCAGACAAATTAACAAAATCATACGGGATTGTTTTTTTATGTAGTAAAGCCCTAAACTAATGATAAACGGCCAAACAACATAGAATTGTTCCTCAACTGCCAACGACCAAAAATGATTCAATGGAGAAAGCTGGTTAAAATTATCAAAGTACGATACTTTATGATAGATATACCACCAGTTACTTACATAAAATAATGCCGCTAATGAATCTCCGCGCATTTTTTCAAGTAAAGAGCTATGAAAAATCGTAATCCATGCCAACGTTATAACGAGCATAACAAGCATTCCTGGAATTAATCTCCTTGCCCTACTAAGCCAGAATTTTTTCAAATTAATTCTCTTATTTCTTTTCCACTCCATCGCTAGAATATCTGTAATTAAATAACCTGAAAGCACAAAAAATACAGTAACTCCTAAAAATCCTCCAGGCATCCAATTAAAATTAATATGATACAACATAACACCTAGTATAGCTAGGCCCCTTAGACTGTCCAACCCAGCCATATAACGACTATTTTTTTTAAAAGTTTTAGTCATCCTACATTCACCTCTATTTCTTGGAAATTAGGTGAAAAATAACGTCATAAAATGCTATTAATCCCCTAAAATCGTATAAGCTGAACTATTACAAATAGCATTTCGTAAGACTTTTTAATTGCATGCACAGCAATTATTCAGGCTTCCTTAAACGTTAACCATATTTTGCAAATGGGTTTATGTTTTTTCAAACTTTGCAGCAAAAACTAAAATCCTACACTTGAAAAAATTGTAGCCCACTATGGTTATTTCGTATGCACCTTTTTATAAAGATGCCTGGTATTCCATAACTGAAGAAGAATTTATACGTATTTTATCGTATTCGAATATATATGACAATCAAAAATGGTCAAAGAAAAAACACTCTTACGAGTGTTTCCCCTTGACTTGATAACCACTTCAATTTTAATAATATATGATTTTATAGATATATATACGGAATTAGCCCATCCTATATCCATTCTATCATAGATGTTTCGTGTTTTTGTTGAGAAAATGATAAGAGGAATGTTTTCATTACACACAGTATCTAGCCATTTAAATAGAATATATTTCTCAATACACTGGCAAAGGTTAAAAAAATGATTTGCCATATATATAAGTACTGTTGGGATGATTTTAAACCAATAAACGATAGGCCAAAAGCTCATACAAGTTAGATACCTTTATATTGGTACAATCCCAACAAGACAAAAAAGAAGAATGGAGGAATAGTTATGAAAACTATTTGTGTTTTTCATGAAGCCTTTCCATAGTCAAACCATTTGGTTTCCATACTCTATGAAAAAATCTGAACCATCATGTGACAGTCAGCTAGAATTTTTTGATTTTTGAAATGGAGGAATTGGATGAAACGTATAAGTAAAATTATACTCATGTTGTTGTGTTGTACGATGTTAGGTTCCATACATGTTGTACAGGCAAGTTCTATACAAGTTTCTAGTAAACCAATCGTATCTAGGCCGGTTAGTAGTGTAGCGCAAGGTATGCTTGGGAGTTCATTGGTACCACCACCTAATCCAAGCCCATATGGTTTCCATGTAAATTCATCAAAAATCAAAAGACAATATATGTCCCAAAAAACTTTCCATAAACCATATCCATATACTTCAAATTTGTTCCCTACACCATTTCAAATCGACCGATCGATTCAACCACCTAATGAAAAAATAAACTTTGCAACGCTCACTACTACATCAGCAACTCAACAAACATATACGATGGCACAATTACAAGCACTTAGCTATGGAAACCTTGTACAAGTACTTTCAACCATACGTTGGAGTGACATTACGGATTTATTTCAATTTAATACAGACTCACTCGCATTCTATCAGGATAAAAGTCGTGTTCAATTCTTAATTCAAGCATTAGAAAAAAGAGGAGCGACGTATACCGCAACCAATTCAAATGGAATAGAAACGTTAGTGGAAGTATTGCGTTCAGGATTCTATTTAGGCTATTACTATAAAGAGCTTGCCTATCTCAATGAGCGAACGTTTCATGATACCTGCTTACCTGCTTTACAAGCAATCGCAAGCAACCCCGCTTTTCGACTTGGAACAATGGAACAAGATCGAGTCGTGGCGGCTTATGGGAATTTAATTGGAAATGCCTCGAGTAATCCAGAAATTATATCGTTAGCTGTTCCCATTTTAAATCAATTTAATCAAAATTTACAAATGTACGCGAAAGAATATTCAAAAGGAACAGCGGTATACAGTCTCTTAAGTGGCATTGACTATGATCTTCAAACGTATTTGTACCAAACTGGTACATCACCTAACCAATCACCTTGGTATGGGAAAATAAACACCTTTATCGATGAGATTGGAAAAATGGCATTATACGGTCAAGTCAATGCCGACACGGGATGGATTATTAATAATGGAATTTATTATACAAGTAGAATGGGTGTCTTTCATACCACGGCACAAAAGGGATTGCAAGTTATTACGAATGCATTACAAGTGTATCCCTATTTAAGTGAAGCATATCTAACTGCCGCTCAACAAATTGACGAAAGATATAATGGAAAAGATTATAAAGGAAATCTGATTTCGTACAAACAAATCCAAGAAGCAGGGAAGAAAAAATATATACCGAAAGCTTACACATTTGATAACGGATCTATGATCATTCGAACGGGCCAACAAGTAACAGCAGAGAAAGCCCAAAGACTCTATTGGGCTTCTAAAGAAGTCCAAGCCCAATTTTATCGAGTCGTGGGGTCGGATACAGCATTAGAGCAAGGACATCGCGATGATATTTTGACGATGGTGATTTATAATAATCCAGAAGAATATCGGTTGAATCGTTTATTATATGGGTATGATACGAATAATGGTGGGATGTATATTGAACAAGATGGAACCTTCTTTACGTATGAGCGAACACCACAGGATAGTATCTATAGTTTAGAAGAGTTATTTCGTCATGAGTATACACACTATCTTCAAGGACGCTATCTCGTTCCAGGGTTATTTGGTGAAGGGAAGTTTTATGAAAATGAGCGTTTAACTTGGTTCGAAGAAGGGGGTGCAGAATTTTTTGCTGGCTCTACTCGTACACATCAAGTTGTACCAAGAAAAACAATCGTTCAACAGTTAGCAGTGAATCCTTTGAATCGATACACCTTACAGCAGACGTTATACGCCACATATGGAAGTTGGGAGTTCTATAATTATGCATTTGCCTTGCAGTCCTATCTGTATGAGAATCGATGGGATCTATTTTCTCAATTGCACCATATTATAAAAAATAATCAAGTGATACAATATGATCAATATCGTGAAACAGTAAGTAAAAATGTGACACTCAATACAGCGTATCAAAACTATATGCAGATATTAATTGATCATCAAAATGAATATACCACTCCAGCTGTTTCCGATGAATATTTACAACAACCCACAGCAAAGTCTTTGACGGAAGTGCAAAAGGAAATCACCCAAATCATACCACTTCAAAACACCAATATGACAGAGCAAACATCTGACTTCTTTCATACGTTTACCTTACGAGGTACGTACACAGGAAAGAAAACAGCAGGTGTTGAGTCCGATTGGAGAAATCTAAATACTGTATTAGATACCATACTGCAACAGTTATCTACGAAATCTTGGAATGGCTACAAAACAGTGACCGCCTATTTTACAAACTACCGAGTCAATACCAATAAGCAAATAGAATGTGAGATTGTTTTTCAAGGTATTGCAAATAATATAGTAGAATCCAAAGAACCAAATGAATCCATTCAAGATGCAACGTCACTACCTTTTCGAACAAATTTTATAGGTCACTTTGATGCAAATAATTCCTTAGATATTTATCAATTAGATGTGCAATCACCAACCAAATTGGCTATTGAGGTAATCAATCAAAATCAGATTCAAATGAATTGGATCCTATACTATGAAAAAAACTTAAAAAATCCAGTAGCGTATGCCAAGTTTCAAGGACAACGATTATTTGAAACATATACGGCACAACCAGGAAAATATTATTTGTATGTATATAGTTATGATAATCAATCAGGTGCAGGTGGGTATCAGGGGCTTGTTACAATAGAATAGAAAAAGTTTGAATCGTTATTCTTGTACAGTATGGAGTGTATATCCATACTGTTTTTTAGTTTTCTCCTCTTTTTTATGAATTTATTTCTCAACTTCAAAGGATTGCATCTTTTTTACTCGTTTTATATGATTCACATAGAGTTTTGCTGTGAAAACCTTGGAATTATCCCATTATTCGTTCACTTACCTGTTTTGCAGAAAGTAAAATAGGTAAGATAATAAACTATATGTACTACATTCTATTCTGAATTGTTACATAATGAAAAATATAGGAGGGTTCTTATGAGTAAAAGAAAAAAATGGTGTAGTAGTTTATTCATCTTGTTAGCCATAAATTCTATACCAGGTATGTCTGCACAAGCTGATGAGAGGCATGTACAACATACCTATAGCACACAAGATGAATATCTATATATGGGAACGACCTTTTTACAGTTACAAGACATGTTTCAACAAAATGGAAACGTATATTATCGATTAGCACCACCAGGTGCAATGGATGCACCAGCCCCAGTTGCATTACCGCCTCATATTGGAGAGAAGTATCTGATACGCCCAGATTCTTTGCAAGGATGGGTAATTCAAACCTATATGAAGCAAAAGGAAGTTTTGCCAGGAAGATGGGTACAAGAAAGAAAATTAGATTTTTATAATCAATTTAGACAGTATCAAGGAACTGCGTATCACCAATATACAGTTCCCCTATAAGATGACAAATAAAACCGTTTATTTATCCAGTCCATATAAGAAATAGCCGTATGATTTTGTTCGATATATTACAATAAAAAGTCCCTAATAGTTTTTATACCTAAAATACAATCAAAAAATAACTCGGCACAAAAGTTCCGAGTTATTTTTTGATATCTAATGGTGGAATTGAACATTTATGTATGAAGAAAAATTATTGGAATTAGAAATGCTAAAACAACAGTAAGAGAAAAGGAATGTCATTCAGGTGGAGTTAATAATGGACGTATTCAAACAAGAGATGGCCGAATAGATGTTTAAAGGAATGTACCATTGTTTATTTTCTCTTTTTTATAGACCATAAAGCTTTTTTGCAGATACGGTACATACACTGTGTTCTCCTTTTGTCTCCCATTAAAAGAAGAAACGTTAAAAAGGAAACATTCGTTGTTTTGTGCATCACACTTGCGTTCATATTTGCACAAAGATTTTGATAGTATGTAATAATTTCCATTTGAATGTGGGGAAGTGTACATAGCCACTCCTTGAGAACACCCTATATAGATTGAATCCTTATAGTGTATTCTCTTTCTTTTGATATTGTGTCTTCAAACAAAACAACAAAAAGAGTATAGGAATATAGATATAAATTAAGTAAAATGTAAAACGTGAAGTTTGTGTAATAAATGTATTAATACTATGCCGATCTTGGATCAAACAGGCGATGATAATATTCAAACCCAACAAGATTAGTAACGTATATCTTTGACGAATCCCCGCTATTTCTCGCATACCCCGTGTACAAGCCCACAGGGGTAAAATGATACTTGTCACCATCTGCCAAGCGTATGTTGATACCATAAGGGTTTCAAACCTTTGTAGGAAAGGACATGTAATCACTTGAGAAAGTGACAGTTGGGACCAAATGAGATGCGAAAGTTGTTTTTCATTAAAACATGCCAATGCAGAAACAAAAGTTAAGACATATAACAGATTCGAAAACAGCAAACCATATTGTGCGAATTTATGAGATTCTTTAGGAGTGTGAAGAAAAGGAAAAATCATAAGAATGATTTCGGAATCTGCCATCGTATAAACGGATTTGTGCATCGCATCCGCAATATCCAAATAAGAATGATTCAAAATAGGTGTAAAATCCTCCCAATTCCCATATAATCCTAAACAGTACACACAGAGAGCGGCATAAAATATGGATACAAATATAGAGGCAATACAGATTGCAGTCATTACCCGAAATCTTGATGAAATAATGTAATATACTAAAATAGACAAAATAATCGCAAGTATAAGAGTAGAAGCAGTAGGAAACATCCATACTTGTACGATTTCAATATAAGTTCGTAAGATAGAGGCACTTACAATAAAGAAATAAACGAGAAATAGGAAATTCAAACACGTTCCGATAAATCCGCCAAACATATACGTTTGAAGTTTTAAAATGCTTCCTTTAACCCCAAGAGAGCATACGATACATCATCCACATTAAAATATGTAAAAAAACCCTGCCAGTACGACTCCAATCCAGCCATCATATCCTGCTTTTTTTGCGATAATTCTAGAATACCCCAGTACACCAGCTCCAAATTGCGCACTATGTATCAAAAAGAAGACATAAATTGGAGATACTTGATATGCCTGATTAATCTTCATTGTTTTTAACTCCCGCTATATGGTATGTGATACAAATGAAACAATATCCAAATAAAAAAATAAACGACAAATGCTTTCCTGATAGATGTGTTATATAGAGGCGGTGCTATTTGGGCAATGTCGATCCAGATCGTGTAATCTGGGGTTGTACGTGAATACGAATTTGACAAGTAGAGAAATATTGTTTGCCATTCTCCCAATCATCCTCTATCTCTTTCCATTTTTTGAAGTGTTGTCGTTGATACTTGTCTCCAATTCCCATAACATCTAATTTATATTGCTTTTGTAGACGCTTCGTCGTAGTTTGTAGTTGTTTTTTCATGCTTTTTGCCAATACCTGATTGAGCTGTTCCATTGAAAAACGGTGAGCTAGGGATGGATGAAGCTCTGCAATCTTTCCATCTACTGTTACATATATATCGACCTTAGGGTACCTGGGATTTGTAATATTGAGTTCCGTACGCTGGTGTACACGGTGAAATTCATAGGTGATGCGTTGTTTGTTCATAGGGACAGTAACAATTCCCCTTACTTTTGGGGCAGCTATATATTGTAAAGCCGCTGTATCCGTTTCATTTAACATGGAAACTAAACGATTATCCTTGCCCCTAAATAGGGCAGAACCACTTAATTCTACTCCTTGTTTTGTTCGAAATACAACCGGAAGGAAAAAGCTTTTCTTTGCAATGATTTTACTGTGAATATCGCCAATTCGCTTTTTCTCCACCATTTGTGCGTTTTTTTTCGTATGTTCCGATAACATCCAAACGTACTTAGCAGGTAAATATTCAGGGCCTGCGTTTTGTGCTAAAATTGGTTCTGCACGCCCCTTTGATACAAATAACCGAATGTTTCTTCGCATCGCCTCATCACGTGTATATACATCTAAAATATTTTGCAGCATATAGGGTGTTTGTAATACCTTTTCAGAAAAGATAATCACTTGTATATGTGGAAAAAATAAAGGACGACTAATTCTTTTGGCAATCATGCGGAAATGTGCAAAAATACTTTCACCTGTAGAACTTAAATTTATGAAATTTTTTTGTGTAGCTGTTCCACGCTCTGAGCTATTAAGTGTGTTGGGTAATACCATTTGATAGGTTCCTTTAATGGCTGACTGCGGTGCTTGATCATAGGCAGCACCAACAACAAATCCTAATTCTTCGATTTCTCTTCGTTCCGCACAAGCACACAATAGACAAAAAAGAGACCCAATAAAAATGAGTTTCAGAATAGCGTTCATATCTACTCCTTATGTTAAGAATTGGTATGTATAGTAGCGTGTGTTGTTTGAATCATAATTATGTAAAAAAGAAAAAATATGACTAGTATCAAACAAAGTTCATGCAATAAAAATGGGGTGATTCTATTGTTTATCTATAAGATCTCACCATACCATTTTGGGAAAATTGTACGTTTAGACACGATTTGAACAAAAATAACCAATTCTTTATACGTTAAGAAGACGAAACATTAGCGCTTTTGAGAAAGAGAACAAAAATAAGGAAAAATATATAAAATAAGAAAATTTTAGTCTTACATTTCATTATGAAACATATATATAATAATATGGGAGGTTCCTGTTCCTCCCGTTGCACCTGTGTGTGTGAAAAGTAGGGATACTATTTATACGTATATAAATATGGCTCTACTTTTATAAGTTTTGTACATAATATCCAGTTTTTAACGGAGGGAAAAAAACGGACACTCAGATTCTTTTCTAACAACACAGAAGGAAGGGGTTAATACATTTACATACCCGAAGAAAAAACGACATATACAACGCGAGGAGGCGTATAAAGGACAGTGAAAATTTTAGGGAATAATTTGAAATTTCACGTACCATAATGTAAAAAAAAATAAAAACCAATAAAAAACTCACAAGGGTTGCTTCTTTCCCCTTTTCTCCGCTACAATGGACATATACATTCTTTGCCCATCTCCCCGAAAAAGGGGAATAACAACAGACATATAGAAGAAAGGTGACTCACGCTATGAATCAACCTTTAGTCAATTTACGAGTCGATTTTGCTTTTAAGCAATTATTTGGTGTACAAGGACAAGAGGAATTACTGATTTCTTTCTTAAATGCAATCTTGCAGGAGTCATTATCTACACCGATTGTATCCTTAAAAATTGAAGACCCACACCTCCATAAAGAATATGAAGAAGATAAATTATCCATACTAGATATATTAGCGACACTTCAAGATGAGACAAAAGTCAATATTGAAATTCAGTTACGAAATACACAAGAAATTGTGAAACGTTCCTTATATTATTGGAGTAAATTATATACATCTCAATTAGAACAAGGGATGCCTTATCGCTCTTTGCGAAAAACGATTGCCATCAATCTATTAGACTTTCAGCTCTTTCCTCATTATGATGATATGCATACCGTCGGACAATTTTGGAGTCAACAACATAAGGAAGTGTTACTTGAGGACCTAGAAATACATTTCATTGAGATTCCAAAGTTATTAAGACAATGGAGAGAAGAAAAAATTAATCCGTGGGAAAATGAATTTGCTCGTTGGTTACTTTTACTACCAGCGCATGAAGATGAACATTTGACCCACACGCTGGAGGATATCGCCATGAAGCAAGATCCAATGTTACAGAAGGCAATCCACAAATGGGAAAATATGAGTCAGAGCAGTTCTTTCCGTCTCGCATATGAAGCAAGGGAAAAAGTGTTATTTGACGAGCAAGCGAAATTAGCACATGCTCGTGAGGTCGGTATAGAAGAAGGTATTGAAAAAGGAAAAAAAGTAGGGCTTCAAGAGGGTATTGAAAAAGGAAAAGAAGTAGGCATTCAAGAAGGAAAAATCCAACTGATCCGTGGCATGCATAAAAATGGCATGGATATCGAAGATATTGCGAAGTTTACGAATATGGAACTGTCGGATATACGCCATATTTTGGGACAATAACAGAGAGGCATCTCGTGTAGGGATGTCCACCTGTTATTGTCTGATTATTTAGAAATTTTTAATTGTATTTCTCTCCTACTAAACAATTGATTGTACTGTTCCTGTATACTTTGGAGTTGTAGGCTTAATCCTTTTGCGAGGGATGTCACCTTGGGGTCTTGTTGTAAGATGAACAACAATTGGGATACTTCTATCAGGGGTAAACCCACATGCCCATCAACTTAAGAATCTTTACTACCCCCAAGTGTAAAAAAACGTTATTCTTTCTAAAAAGCTAAATAGAAAGGATGGCGTTTTTTTATGAATCTTTCGATTCAAGATGAATTACAACTATTTGCTGAAGAACTGCGCTGTCATTTAACCCCTTTTCTTTTAGAAGAACTCGCAAAAGAATTAGGTTTTGTAAAAAGAAAACGAAAATTTTCAGGAAATGAATTAGCTACCATTTGCATCTGGATAAGTCAACGTACATCGAGCGATTCCCTTGTTCGATTATGTAGCCAATTACATGCAGCCACAGGCACCCTCATGAGTCCAGAAGGACTCAATAAGCGCTTTGATAGGAAAGCTGTTGAATTTTTGAAATATATTTTTTCTGCATTATGGAAAAGTAAACTTTGTGAAACATCGGCCATTTCAAGCACGACGTTCATGCATTTTCAACGAATTCGTATTTTAGATGCGACGATTTTCCAAGTACCAAAACATTTAGCTCATGTATATCCTGGATCAGGTGGATGTGCACAAACAGCAGGTATAAAAATTCAATTAGAATATGACTTACACAGCGGACAGTTTCTAAACTTCCAGGTAGGACCAGGAAAAAATAATGACAAAACATTTGGTACGGAATGCTTAGTTACCTTACGCCCAGGAGATTTATGTATTCGTGATTTAGGTTATTTTTCATTGGAAGACTTAGATCAAATGGATCAACGTGGTGTGTACTATATCTCAAGACTGAAATTAAACCATACGGTGTATATGAAAAATCCGTTTCCAGAATACTTTCGAAATGGGACAGTAAAAAAGCAATCACAGTATATCCAAGTTGATTTAGAGCACATTATGAACACGTTAAAACCAGGACAAACGTATGAAATAAAAGAAGTGTATATTGGAAAGGAACAAAAACTATTTACACGAGTGGTTATCTATCGATTAACGGAAAAACAATTGCAAGAACGTAGAACAAAACAAAGCTATACCGAAAGTAAAAAAGGGATTACATATTCAGAAAAAAGTAAACGATTAACTGGTATAAACATATATGTTACGAATACCCCTTGGGAGATTGTTCCGATGGAACAAATACATGATTTTTACTCTCTCCGTTGGCAAATAGAAATTATCTTTAAAACATGGAAATCTCTATTTCAAATTCATCACTGGAAAAATATCAAAAAAGAACGATTAGAATGTCATGTGTATGGAAGACTCATTGCCATTTTTATATGTTCTTCTACGATGTTTAAGATGCGTCAACTTCTATTGCAAAAGAAAAAAAGAGAATTAAGTGAATATAAAGCAATCGGGATGATTCAAGATCATCTATCGCTGTTATATCAATCTATACAGAGAAACACCCAAGACATAACAAAGATGCTGATCCGTCTGTTCGCCCTCCTACAGAAGAATGGACGGAAATCTCATCGATATGAGAAAAAAACTGTCTTTGATATTATGGGTGTCGTCTATGAGTATAATGGGTTTGGAAAACAAAAGAAAGTTGCATAATTTTAAAAATGAAACTCGTTAGAGTTTATTTGGTATGCGTATTTTTAAGAATAAAAAGTATGTTAAGAGTTTTTTAGTTTATTTGAACGAAAGCTCATTTGATCTCTGTTCTTAAGTTGATGGGCATGGGGTAAACCCAGCATCTTCGAACGAATCGGTATTTTTGTAATTTTCTGATAATGTATAGTCATTTTCATGTTTTTTGGGATTGAAATCTAAGTTTCTGAGTTCTATGTCATTTTTTCAAGCTGTTAATCCATTAAATTAGGATCATTTCTTTATGATTTAAGTTAATAAGTGGCACAGAATACTAGTTCTATGACAATTACCTTTTAAAAACAATAAATTCACACAATAAAAATCTGATTATTGCAAAATTCCCGATTTGCTAGTCGATGCTGGTTCTACCCCTATCATCATTTGATGGATCTCATCTACTTCTTCTGTCTGCCAATCCCCAAAAATCTGTTGAAGGATAGACTCGATGAGGTTCATCTTTTGATCGATTTCTTGTAATACCTGCGTAGAATCACTAGGCCATGATTTGTCCACTCTCATCCATCCCCTGTCTTCAGCATTTACGCTTAACATACTCATATTTCTATGTCATTTTGACGGAGTAGGAGAAACAGACATCTGTCCATTTCCCCTACGGAGGTTTGAAAAACGTCAACTATCTATTTTCAAATGGGACCCTTCGATTGAAAAGGATTATATATCTTACTAGTCCTATAGACTTAGTGATATACAGTATGAGCATTCCTAATTTCCAGTAAAATATCCGCAATTCGTTTGCCATTTTTCAAAATCATGCGGTCTTTTGTATATCCATCTATACATTGTCCTAATTCTTGATTTAACATCACTTCTATTTCACCGCTGTCTTGTATGTTACTTGTTAGCAAAGTAGGTTGCTTACTTAAAGAGCAATACAATTGTAATGTTTCAGCCAAAGATGTTACTAATGGTCTCAACAAGACATCATATGGCGGAAGCATATCGGCAACGATTTGTTCATTTAAAACAAAATGAACGCGATTCTCTTGTACATCAAATCGATATAAGAAAATCATAAACACGAGCCCCCCTTTATATATCCTGTGTGGAAATTATAGGAGCGGAATAAGAGTCATATACAGTTGTATCATTCCCTCATTCCCATAACCGAATAAAAGAATGGTATATACTCATTATATATCGTGGGAAGGCACTGTTCAATTTGTTATTTTATTTTGTAGTGACAGGGTATCTGCTCTAGTCCGTAGGTCTTTTCCTAATAATAGTAAAAAAGGGTATTCTTGAAGGTTATGCTCTCTCTCAATTATACTATTTATTACATAAACGTAATGAGATGAGGGGAAATATGGATTTCTCTTCTATTCATGATTTTTAAAGTAAGTATATCTCATTTTCACTAGATAAGTAATATTGTTATACTAAATGTTTTGGTTCGCTAACCTTCTTGCGTGAAAATTATCTTTCTAATCTTAGTGTGATTACACCATCTAATTCTGAAGTACCAGGTACTGCTACCGGCGTACTACCTGAAATCCGATTTGAAGAAATAAGGTTCCCCCAGATGTCACTATACGTATTTACCACTCCAGTAGTATAGAATCTTTTAGCTTCAAAACCAATGAACCCCCTTTGTCCTGGTTTTAAATTAAAACTATACGTACTAGAGTTGGTTAAAGCCTCAGCCCAATGGTATCCTCCATTTAGTTTTACAAATTTTATATCTAATCCGCCTCCAGCATCCCAGGTCTCTGTTTGTGTAATGGCATATGTCTTCGCTATAGAGCAACCATTTCCATTAGCCGGACAGTTCATTGTTGCACTCGCTCTTTGAGAGGGCATATAAAAATTATACTCTCTCTCTGGCTTATATTCTTTTCTATTCGCCATTGCTGCAATAGAGCCTGTATTGTTATTTTGTAGTGCTGCTAATTTTTGTTTATTATTAGATTCCCTCTTTTCTTGTTCATATTGCATAATAGGAACTTTTTCAGCCTTACCGTTTGAAATTTTTATGACTTCAGCTATATACGTATTCGCTTCTGTTAATTCCTTTTTACTATTTTTAGGACCTACATCGGTAGAAGCATTTGCAACTCCAGGTAATACACTTCCTGCAAGACAAGATGCAATAAATAAATTACGAACTGTTTTTTTCATATTAATGATTCCCCTTAATTTTAGTGGCGCCTAAAATTAAGAATAGACTGTTTTTTTAAAAATATATAGTCTGTTTTCCCCGAAATATTTTTGTTATACTTACTTATACACATCAAAAATCATCTTAAAATAATATAATCGTCGATATGTTAAGTCTCCCGATACTTGGGTTTTTCGGAGAAATGCCATTTAATATATGCTTCTATAACCATATAAGGGTCACCATACATGCCCCTCAAAACAAAATGAGCTTTCGTGCATATTAACGAAAAAAACTTAAAATATTTTGTGTCCTTAAAAATGAATATAGCAAATAAACCTAGATAAGTAGCATTTTTAAAAATTATGCTACTTTCTTTTGTTTTTCAAATCCATTATATTGCATAAGCAACACCCATAATGTCAAAGACTGTTTTTGTCTGTTATGTTCGAAATTGTAAGGCATATAAGAATGAGATACAGGAACAATCCAATGAGAAGTATGTATTTTATATAAGTTGGATCATGAAAATCACTAAAAAGAATGATACCGACAATTGTAATCAACATAATAGATAATAAAATGACTGGATGCAAATAGAGTGAGTTGTTGGTTATATATATGAGGTAACAAGAAAAGGAAATAAGGAATAGTAAGAAAGCAATGAAATTAGATTTATACATAAGGGGATTCCTTTCTCAAAAAGTGTATACAAAACATTGACGAATGGTAGCGAATCCGCATTGGTTTCGCATGAAGGATGACGAATCAAACATTTGTTTAAAAATATGGATACGTATAGAATCCCACTATAGTTACTATATAAACATTTCACTATCAAGGGGATCCCCTTGATAGTATCGTGGCTTCGCTACATTTTGCAACCTCATCAGCACCGAAGTCGATGGGGGGGAGAAAACATAAAAAAATTCTTTTATTTGTTATTGCTTTTCATTCAATTGCTCAATGAGTGGCTTTTGATATAAAAATAAACACCACAAGTAGGGGCCTGTGGTGTTTAGGAGAAAGTTATAAAAAGCTAGTATAAATGTTAGCATCTTTTATTTTACTAGAAATTATATATATTGGTATTGAGAAAGTTACTCTCTAAATTCGAGATAACAAACAATACATGCAACGATTATCCCCATGATGAGATAACCCAATAGAATATCTATGCCAAGTACAAACATGATGTTTCTTCCCATCTATCGGTTATTTTGCTAGTTGAGCTTCATATTTTTGAACCAGTCGATAAAATGTAGTTTTGGGCACATTTGCTTTCTCCATTGCTTCCACTGCTGTAATGGCCCCAGTTTTCCAAATATCATATGCAGTGATAAATGCAGGTGTAATTTCCGCTTTGGGTCTACCTAGGTGTTTTCCTTGTTTTTTTGCTAAATCAATCCCTTCTCTTTGACGTGTTTTGATTTTGGTACGCTCTTCTTCTGCCAACCAAGAAAGAATTTGAAGTACAAGATCGGTAATCAGATTTCCCAAATTATCTTTATATTTGGTTGTATCTAACAAAGGCATGTCTGTAATGATAATATGTGCTTTTATACCTTTTGTGATATCTTTCCATTCATTTAAAATTGCTTCTTTATTTCTGCCAAAACGATCAAGTGATTGTACATATAAAAGGTTCTGGTGCAAAAACTTCAGGCCACTTGCAAATAATCTCTCAAACTTGGACATACTGATACTATTATTCTTAAAAAGGTGTGTGATCAGTATGAAAAAGGAAACTTCGTTTAAATGGAAGCACTATCAGCCAGATATTATTTTGTTAACTGTGCGCTGGTACCTGCGGTACAATCTCAGTTTTCGTGATTTGGTAGAAATGATGGAGGAAAGAGGACTATCCTTAGCTCATACAACGATTATGCGATGGGTCCATCAATATGGGCCTGAATTAGATAAGCGAATTCGACGTCATCTCAAACAAACGAATGATTCCTGGAGAGTAGATGAGACGTACATAAAAGTAAAAGGACAATGGATGTACCTATATCGTGCTGTTGATTCTGAAGGAAACACGATTGATTTTTATCTAAGTAAATCCAGAAATCATAAGGCTGCAAAGAGATTCTTCAAAAAAGCTTTGCGGTCTTTTCATGCTTCAAAACCTCGTGCAATCACAGTTGATAAAAACCCGGCTTATCCAATTGCTATCACAGGGTTAAAGAAAGAAAAACAGATACTGTTAGGCATTCAAATCCGACAGATAAAATATCTAAATAACATCGTAGAGCAAGATCATCGTTTCATTAAAAAACGTATACGCTCTATGTTAGGACTTAAATCTTTTCGTACAGCTACATTGATTCTTGCAGGAGTAGAAGCCATGCATATGATAAAAAAAGAACAGATTGATTTACGGGATCAGTCTGTTCAAAATCAAAAACAATTCATTCATCAATTATTTGGATTAACAGGGTAAAGAACGATTCCGGTAGGAATCCTCATTGTTCTTTGGGATATATCCTTTATTTGCACCAGAACCCAATCTCAGTTTTCGTGATTTGGTAGAAATGATGGAGGAAAGAGGACTATCCTTAGCTCATACAACGATTATGCGATGGGTCCATCAATATGGGCCTGAATTAGATAAGCGAATTCGACGTCATCTCAAACAAACGAATGATTCCTGGAGAGTAGATGAGACGTACATAAAAGTAAAAGGACAATGGATGTACCTATATCGTGCTGTTGATTCTGAAGGAAACACGATTGATTTTTATCTAAGTAAATCCAGAAATCATAAGGCTGCAAAGAGATTCTTCAAAAAAGCTTTGCGGTCTTTTCATGCTTCAAAACCTCGTGCAATCACAGTTGATAAAAACCCGGCTTATCCAATTGCTATCACAGGGTTAAAGAAAGAAAAACAGATACTGTTAGGCATTCAAATCCGACAGATAAAATATCTAAATAACATCGTAGAGCAAGATCATCGTTTCATTAAAAAACGTATACGCTCTATGTTAGGACTTAAATCTTTTCGTACAGCTACATTGATTCTTGCAGGAGTAGAAGCCATGCATATGATAAAAAAAGAACAGATTGATTTACGGGATCAGTCTGTTCAAAATCAAAAACAATTCATTCATCAATTATTTGGATTAACAGGGTAAAGAACGATTCCGGTAGGAATCCTCATTGTTCTTTGGGATATATCCTTTATTTGCACCAGAACCGCAAGTTTTCTATTTGGTTCTCGCTGTCCTGAATGTAACCGTAAGGTAATTGGAGATTTAAAAAGAAAATCCCATATTGAGTTCCTTAAAGAGTGCAAGCATTTAGTTGGCGAGGAATATACTGTCCTATCAGAATACATATCAACAAATGTCCATGTACAGATGAAGCATAACGATTGTGGAAATGAATTCACTGTCATGCCATCTAATTTTTTAAGAGGGAAAGGCTGTCCAAAATGCAAAGGTAAAAAAATTAGTAGGGCTAAAACAAAAACACATGATGATTTTGTAGAAAGAGTATTCCAACTAGTAGGGAACGAATACAAAGTTATTAGCTCTTATGAAAAAGCAAGAAAGAAGATACTTATGCAACACACGATTTGTGGTCATACATATCAAGTAACTCCTTCACACTTTGTTACAGGAACTAGATGTCCCTATTGTAATGAAAGCAAGGGGGAACGTATCATTAAAGAATACCTTGAAGCAAAAAATATTGATTTTAAAAGAGAATATACATTCCCAGATTGTAAAAATATTGATTTATTAAAATTTGATTTTGCTATTTTTGATAAAAATAACTCTTTATTAGCTTTAATTGAATTTGATGGTGAACAGCATTTTAAATCAGTTCCGTACTTTGGTGGGAAAAAGAAATATGAAGAGACGAAAAAAAGGGATAAGATAAAAAATAATTATTGTCAAAATAACAATTTGAAATTAATAAGAATCCCATATTATGAAGAAAATATTATTTCTTGTTTAGATCATCAAATACTTAATAAATTATAGACAAATTAAAGCATAATGAATATGCACGTACCTGGGGTCCAAGATACATATAATTTCGGGTCATATACTATATATTATTTCCATCTCCTAATTATCAACTTGCACTATTTTAGTAAAAATTACTTCTATTGAGAAAATAGGAAAACCACTACATGTTCTATATATTTAGTGTATACTACATGTAATCTGTCATTAAAAACCTTTTATAAAAAGAAAAGCGAGCTATTTTATCTCGCTTTTCTTTTTGTTTACATATAACCCCATCGAAACATTTTCAACAACTAGTTTTATTGAAGTACCTTTAAATTATGTTTTTTATTATTGGATTTCGTATCCGTTTCTTTAAATAATAGGAGCATCTTACATTGTTGTACCGTCATTTCCAATGTAGGACAATATTCCACCTTAGAGATGTTATGAATCTGAATAAATGCCCCTTCTAATTTACGAATCATCTCTTCTAAAGAAATTTGATTCATACCGTATGCTATGATTGGTTTAAAAAAGAAATCCAGCTCAATCAAGCTCGGATCAATAATAGACACAATCTCTTTTATTTTTGGTTCTATTTCCGTTTCATAATGTTTTTTTATCGTATCCATGTCACCGTGTATCTCATCTTGCCTATTAAATTTTCTAAACGCCACTACACGAATATCATGTCGTAAAGAACGAATCCTATTTATATATTCTTTTTTGTTAAAACCATTCCCATCATTCACATCAAAATGCAACTTTGATTTTTTTTGTAGACGTTGCTCATAAAACTTAGTTAACAGCTCTGTTTTTTCTTGATACAACATAATAAAAATCGTACGTTGTAAATGAAATACTTCATTCACCAAAGCCAAGGTGTCATCTAAGATTTGATCTCGTTCTTCTTTTTCCATATCCCACAATTGTGGTCTTGTCATGGAATGTAATTTCCGGTACGTTGGATGTTGCTCGAATCCTTTTACTTGAGAAGCACAGAGTAACGGTAAACATGGATTCTCTGCATCCAGAAACAACAAATCTATCATTTCTTCTATATGTTCTTGTACTTCTTGTTTTGCTTGCTCAATGGTTTGGATACTTTTATTTACGTAACCTGGCTGTTTTAATCTTTCAAATATATAGTGCCGTCTACTTTTCAGGTGCTCTTCAGTTACTGACATGTCTATTCGCTCCTTAAATATTATAGTATGGGCTTATGATTGTAAGAGGTCTCGTTTTCCAAACATACGCTCCAATATGTCCTTATGTGTTAAATTAGGATGTTGTATGTCCGCTTCACCATAAGTAGTGCGACCAATATGTTTCATATCGTCCCAATTACTTGTTAATTCTTCGCCTTCCCTCACCATTTCTGTGTAGAATTCTCGGCTTCCATTTATATTCACTGTCGCGACTTTTTGTTCTAAGTTATACCTCATGATAAACATTTTTTCAGAGTAATAAAAATCATATACTGTATCTGGTGCAAAAAACTTCGAGATATCTATTTCAGGCGCTTTTTCTGGAAGGTCTCTTTTTTCAATTTCTACTGGTTGATATTCTTCAAAAGGAAAATTCTCAATCTGTTCTTCATCTATTTCTTCTATAATCCAATAATTTTCATTCAAATCAACTGGATAGTATTTGTACCAATAGTCCCAATCATTTTTCAATACATAATGTGTCTGAGAGTGGACTTGTTTTGCATACACTTCTACAAGGTATTGTCTACCAAACCAGTCTGTCTGGTCATATGTAATATCCATACCTAGATTGTCTTCTGGATCTACAAGGATTCTGTTTTTATTTCCTTCATATTCATAATCATATGATTCACAAAAAGAGAAATCTTCAGGATATTTATCGTAGTATTCTTTTTCTTTAAAAAGGGTTTTTAATTCCTTTACCGCTTCTTCAGGTAATACTTCTAACTTCAAAAATGCTTTCATATCCTGACGAATGTCAATATTATATGATGACAAAACCTTTTGAATATCTCTTCCTAGCGTACGTTCATCATATATAAAGCAATCATATTGGGAACGATCGAAATCTTTCACAGGTATAATACGTTCTGTTTCCGGTAAATCATCGGCATAAATCCATTTGCAAGGCTGATCATATTCCCCTTTTTTTACTACATAGCTATGTAATGTTACATTTTTTTGCATCTTATCTCGTGGGAATACATAATATTTACTTCCATAGTCTGTCTCTTCTTCAAAGATTCGTTTTCCATCTAACCATATTTTCATAAAAGACCTCCCAGTTTACAGTGCATAACTCATATATAAAAATAACTAGACATATATATTTTATCATATTTCATGCGATATAAATTCACATTGAAGGGCATACAGACTTCTTTATGTAAAGAAGTCGAAGAAATTATGTACCTTAGTATTTTGACTTGCTGAATATCCATGTATCTCTTTCATAGAGACGCTTCCCTGTTAAGGGGATTCCCTTGATAAACTCTATACATCTAGTGTATCGAACATATCTATCTCTAGCCAAGCCGATGGCATCGCAATGGATTTTTAACGAATAGGAAAGGGCAAGTATTATGTCAGCTGAACTACATGATACTTGCCCTTTGTTTTGGGGTACTTCATTTTTCACTCCGCATATACAGAGCCATATTGATTGTTCTTCCCTATTATATAACAAATACCGACATTGTCACAGGTGAGATCCCCTATATAATGTATTTTCCTTTTACATTATATATTTTAATCGTGGTATGTGAAATTTTATTCTTCTATATGAAACAAAAACGAAATAATTTTCTGAATAATGATAAAATTACATTGATAACTATTTAAAAGGAGGAATTCATTTGACTTTTCTACGTGACATTGTTCGACCTATTATATTTTTTATGGTTCTGGTGCAAATAAAGGATCAATGAGGATTCCTACCGGAATCGTTCTTTACCCTGTTAATCCAAATAATTGATGAATGAATTGTTTTTGATTTTGAACAGACTGATCCCGTAAATCAATCTGTTCTTTTTTTATCATATGCATGGCTTCTACTCCTGCAAGAATCAATGTAGCTGTACGAAAAGATTTAAGTCCTAACATAGAGCGTATACGTTTTTTAATGAAACGATGATCTTGCTCTACGATGTTATTTAGATATTTTATCTGTCGGATTTGAATGCCTAACAGTATCTGTTTTTCTTTCTTTAACCCTGTGATAGCAATTGGATAAGCCGGGTTTTTATCAACTGTGATTGCACGAGGTTTTGAAGCATGAAAAGACCGCAAAGCTTTTTTGAAGAATCTCTTTGCAGCCTTATGATTTCTGGATTTACTTAGATAAAAATCAATCGTGTTTCCTTCAGAATCAACAGCACGATATAGGTACATCCATTGTCCTTTTACTTTTATGTACGTCTCATCTACTCTCCAGGAATCATTCGTTTGTTTGAGATGACGTCGAATTCGCTTATCTAATTCAGGCCCATATTGATGGACCCATCGCATAATCGTTGTATGAGCTAAGGATAGTCCTCTTTCCTCCATCATTTCTACCAAATCACGAAAACTGAGATTGTACCGCAGGTACCAGCGCACAGTTAACAAAATAATATCTGGCTGATAGTGCTTCCATTTAAACGAAGTTTCCTTTTTCATACTGATCACACACCTTTTTAAGAATAATAGTATCAGTATGTCCAAGTTTGAGAGATTATTTGCAAGTGGCCTGAAGTTTTTGCACCAGAACCGTAAAGTCTCAGTTCCCATTTGAATTCTACTGTTTTGTTATATTGATACACGTCCTTTTTAGTTTAGTAGTATCAGTATGTCCAAGACTTAGAGGTTAGTTCTAAGTTAGCTGAAATTTTGCATCTGAACCTTACAATGTAATAAAGCGTATTCCTGTTTATCCATTATATATGTAGAACTTTCTCAATATTTGTCGATGATGATGTGTGGTAAAATAAGTGTGGACATGAAACCCTTTCCGTTGGTCATAAAATAAACGCAAAGAAGAAACGCTTTCATAAGAATTGCGTTTTTTCTTTTTGTAGCAAATTTGTTAATTAAAGTGAAATATTCTCGGTATCCCTGTTTTGTACGCAGATCATTCCGTAAGATATTTCTCAACCTATGAAATCTAGTAAAGTAGAATCCATTATTGTATGGTTGTATATGCCATATATAACACTTTATTGGAGGGGTTTTACAAGATGAAATTACGAAACAATCAATTTATTTTAATTCCTAGTATTCTTGCTTGTTGTAGTTTTATGATAGCGGCGCCCTGTTCTGCGGCAGCGTTACCGACAGGAGAAAATATCGTAGATTCTTCGAGACAAGTTGTAGATGTATCACCAAATCAACCAGGTGGCTCTACAGCGTATCAATACACAGGATCGGAATGGTTAGATATCACACAAATCTTTCAAAAAAATAATACCGTCTATCTTCGATTAGCTCCAGAAGGAGCAATGGATGCACCAGGACCAGTGGTTTTGCCCCAAAAAATGAACGACCTATTCATAAAAAATACAAACAATTTAAAAGGATGGTACATGTATAAATACATGCGATATATAAAATATCCGAATGTACAAGAACTTCGATTTGATTTTTATGATAAAAATCAGCAATATCAAGGAACAGCATCCACGACCTATTGGTTACCTTAAATCACTTGTCGATCAGTAGAACGAGTACTCGCGATGATATTTTAATATGTACCAAAATATGAAAGGAGATTTACGTATGAAAAAAGCAATATGCAAGGTAGGTGTCATAGGCCTACTTGGAATTTCTATGATTTCTACTTCACTATTTGGTAATATCAGTGCAGCTTCTGCACAAGAACAAGAAACGACGTATGCAACTCAGTATGAATTTACAATGAACAACTTGAATCAATATAATGGTTTGAGAGTAAAAGAAGTGGGAAATCCTACTATTTATTTAATTGACAATGGAACAAAAAGAGGAATTACTAGTCCAGACGTATATAATCGTTTATTTCGAAATTGGGATAATGTGCATGAACTATTAACATTATCCGGTGTGCCAAACGGCACAATCATTGATGGTAATATAGGTCTTGTTAAATTTGAAAATAACCCTAAAGTGTACTTGTTAGATAAAAATATCCATGGAAATACTGTCAAGAGATGGATTACTAGTCCTGCGGCAATGGATAAATATCACTTTAGGTGGGACATGCCTATCATGCCAGCATGGATGGAACATACGATTCCAGATGGAACATCTATTCATTCTTAAAAAATCAGGACATAATTTTTACAAAGCCGGGCAAAAATGCCCGGCTTTTCCGAGGATATAAAGAACAAATACGTGAAAGTCATTATATATAGGAGGACAAAATCATGCGAAATTTTGTAAAAAAGACCTGGCCATTTGCAGTTGTGGCGTCGTTAGTAGTTACTTCGGTAGCAACCTGGAATGTTACGCGTTCTAGTGAAGTGAATGCAGACGAAAAGAACAGTAATACGAAGATTAAAAATGTGATTGTATTAATTGGAGATGGTATGGGGCCTTCTTATATGACAGCACATCGCTATATGAAAGATAATCCTAAAACGTTTGAAATGGAATCCACTGCATTTGATACATACCTTGTAGGCACACAAAAGACTTATTCAGAAGATGAACATGAAAACATTACGGATTCTGCATCAGCAGCGACTGCAATGGCGTCGGGTGTGAAGACATATAATGCGGCAATCTCAGTTGATAATGATAAAACAGCAGTGAAAACAGTTCTTGAGCAAGCAAAAGAACACGGGAAATCAACAGGACTAGTCGCAACTGCTGAAATTACCCATGCGACACCAGCTGCTTTTGGGGCGCATGATATGCATCGCGACAATATGGATGCCATAGCAAATGATTATTTTGATGAAAAAATGAAAGGGAAGCATAAAGTCGATGTGATGCTTGGTGGTGGCAGAAAAAACTTTGTAAGAGAAGATCGTAATCTGACAGAGGAATTTAAGAAGTCTGGTTATAGTTATGTAACGGATCGAGAACAACTATTACAGGATAAGAATGATCAAATCCTTGGTTTATTTGCGCTAGGTGAATTGGATAAAATGATTGATCGTAATGATAATACACCGTCATTAGAAGAAATGACACAAGCAGCAATTGAACGTTTGAACAAAAATAAAAATGGTTTCTTCTTAATGGTGGAAGGTAGCCAAATTGACTGGGCTGGACATGATAATGATATTGTCGGTGCAATGAGTGAGATGGAAGACTTTGAAAGTGCATTTAAAGCGGCAATTGAATTTGCTAAAAAGGATAAGCAGACACTAGTTGTGGCTACGGCAGATCACTCTACTGGCGGTTTATCTGTAGGAGCAAATGATGCGTATAATTTTAAAGTGGAACCCATTAAAGCTGCAAAACGTACACCAGATTTTATGGCTAATGAGATTGTAAAAGGGGCAAGTGTAGAAGAGACATTGAACACATATATTGATTTAGCATTAACGCCCGAAGAAATAAAGGCTGTACAAGATGTCGCGCCATCAAAGGATGTGACCGAGATTGATAATGCCATTGAAGCTATTTTTAATAAGTGTTCCCTTACAGGTTGGACGACGGGTGGACATACAGGTGAAGATGTGAATGTATATGCATTTGGGCCAGGTAAATATGTATTCTCTGGCGTTCAAGAAAATACAAATATAGCAAAACGTATCTTTGCTATTGTTGGTGGTAGTGATCCAAATAAAGAAAGACAATAAGTAGAACACGTGGGGGGACTTAGCCTCTCCTTTTATTTCAGATGGTACTATGTTGTAAATTTATTGTTTTTCTATACATTTCATTTACGAATAGCATGTACAGAATGGAACATATATACAAGGAGATGTCGAATAAAGTGAAAGTCTGTAAGAAACGAAAAACGGTAGTACAAACACCAGAAGAGATATGGGACGAAAAGTGTCAACAAGCAATTGTTTTATTTAATCAGGGAATAGCCTATCCAGATATCGCAAAAAAGGTTGGATGTCATGTGAGTCATCTATATAGAGAATTGAAAAAACGTGATTTGTTCCAGTTTCCAGAGTAATGTAGAAAGATAAAAATAGAGACATCTGTAACGTGAATCCTTGAGAAAAAAGCAATTGTATTTTAAATATACAAGATGGTTTTTTAACACGTATAATGATACGCTCTATGTATATCAAGAAATAAAATATGTATTGTGATTTTACAAGCAGAAGGGTATAACATGTAGGATTTGAACCTATGGCTGGACGGGTTAGCCGTATGCTATTACCAATGTAGCATGGCGAAGACTTTGAAATCTTACGGATTAAACAAAGCATCATTACATGTTAAGGGGATTCCCTTAACATGTATCGTGTCTTCGTCAAATTTTGCAAGACATGATTTAGAATAATAGGTGTGTGCTACAGCTACAGTTTCAGTCACACTTTTTATATAATAGGAAGAAACTCGGTTGTCTTCTTTTTAAATATCATTCAATTTCAGCTGTATATTTCGTTTTTCCTTGTGCTTCATATTCTTTTACTAGTTTATAAAAAGAAGAACGTTTTATATTATATTTTCTCATTGCTCCGACAGCTGTAATTTTTCCAGATTGCCATTCTCGGTATGCCTCCATAAATTGATCTGTAATTTGTACAGGCGGTCTTCCTAAATGTTTTCCTTGTTTCTTCGCTAACGCAATCCCTTCCGCTTGTCTTTGTTTGATATCATTTCTTTCTTTTTCTGCAAAAGCAGATAGAATGGTAAGGGTTGCTTTTTGTACAGCTTGCTGAATCACATCGTTTGTACTTTCGCCATTATAATTCACATTAATAAAGGGCTCTTTAATAAATTGCAAATTAATACGCTGTTGTTCAAAGTAACGAAATTCCTCTAACACATCATTCATGCTACGTCCTAACCTTGTTAAGGAATCAAAAACAATGGTGTCCCCCGTACGCGCCAATCTTTTTAACATTTGATAATTTTCTCTCTTCATATCTTTACCAGATTGCTTATCAATAAAAATATCTCGATCTTCTATTCCAAGATATTTCATATTTTCAATCTGGCGTTCTTCATTTTGGTCTTTACTGGAAACTCTGACATATCCAAACTTTTTATCTTGCAACATTTTCACCTCAACCATAATTATAGCTCATTTATATCTTTAAAGGTGTAAAAGTTTTAAAGATATCTGTAAAATTAAAAATGAACTTTTACGGATGTAGGTTTCCCTATGTTTCTATGTATCTGCAAAAGTACACCTTTATGAACAGGTTGAAAAATACTATGCTAGTTATTATTATAAAATTAACCCTATATCTTAGAATTAACCGTATTTTAATTATCTGAATTCTCTTTCATAAATTCAATTGAAATGAGTGATGACATGCTTGCCGTTAGAATTGAAGAAATCTATCAAGAAATATTAGATGGAGACAGAAAGAAGTTTCCACCTGGAACTTGGAGTGAAGATGAAAATAATGAACTAGCTAGGCGTGTTACAAAATATTTAATTGAACAAGTGTTAATATGGAATATACAAGATCTTCGTGAAGGCTGGAATCAAAAATTAATTCAAAAAATGAAATTAACAACAGTGCTTGCAAAATATAATAACAGTCCTTATAGGATGTTAAATGATGCGTACCCAGGACACGTAAAAGAATGGGAATTAAAAATGGCCCCTCTACATTTTTGGACGAAGGAAAATGGATTGAACGCTTTGAAATGGACTATTGAAGAGAAAGAACAATTAGATGAAAAAGAAATTTTGAAAGTATATAGTACAAAATGGCTTGCAAAGCATAAACTTACGACTCCTTGTCGAATTTTTTTTAAAGACAGTCCTTATATGATGATTAATTCATTATATCCTGGAAGGTTTAAAGAGTGGCAATTTCAATGTGTTCCTAAATATTTTTGGACAAAAAAAATAGCAATCGAAGCACTACTATGGACCATTGAAAAAAAAGAGCAATTAAATGCGGGAGAACTCTTGCAAAAATATAGTCTGCGTTGGATAAAAGAGCAAAATTTATATTCACCTTGCTTCATTTTCTGGAAGGGTAGTCCCTACGCATTTTTAAATGAGTTATATCCGAATCGATTTAAAGAGTGGGAATTACTAGTAACTCCAAAAGGGTTTTGGACAAAAGAAAAAGCATTAGAAGCACTAAAATGGACAATTGAGGAAAAAGAAAAATTATCAGACAAAGAGCTAAAAAGCAAGTATAGTATGAAGTGGTTAATTCAACATGGTCTACGCACGCCAGTAAACCAATTTTTTAAAGATAGTCCGTATCAATTTTTAAATGATTTATACCCCAATCGGTTTAAAGAATGGGAATTACCGGTAACTCCGAATGGGTTTTGGACAGAAGAAAAAGCATTAGAAGCATTAAAGTGGACAATTGAAGAGAAGGAGCAATTGTCGGACGAGGAGTTGAAACGAATATATAGTGCTAGGTGGATTAAAAATCAGAAATTATCTGTGCCATTACATAAATTTTGGAGTAATAATCCATTTATTATGTTAAATTCTTTGTATCCAGGGCGGTTTAAGAGATGGGAATTCTCAGTATCTCCTTATAATTTTTGGACAGAAAAGAATGCGTTAGAAGCTTTACGATGGACGATTGAAGAAAAGGTAAAATTAACGGAGGAAACATTGCTACAAATATATACGGGAAAATGGATCAAACAGCAAGGATTGAAGTACCCTTGTGATAAGTTTTGGGGAAGCAGTCCGTATGATATGTTACATGCATTATATCCGAATCGATTTCCTAAACATATGTTAAAAGGATACAAGCATCAAAAAAAGAACAGACTATTGGTATAGTCCATCCTTTGAAAAGGGAATAATGGCAATTATTCTTCTTTATTATACCAAATTAAACAGAAAATTCGTTCTATTATACATTGAGAAAATACTCATCTTCTGAAGTAAGGTGGTTGTTATGAATAAAGGCGATGCCATTTTAAGATTGCTATCAGAAATTAAGTTGGAACTTAAGGAAGTAAAAGAACAAGTGGAACAAATGCAAACAAAATTAGATATATTCGAACAACAAAATCAAGTGAAGAACAAAGTGGAGCAAAAGAAACCAAAACAAAAAACAAACATAAAACCTGATAAAAAAGATAAGCCAGATTGGAAATATCCAGCTAAAATGAAATAACAAATTGAATAGTGACTTCCCCTGATATATAATGAATATAGACCATTCTTTTATTCAGTCGAGGGAATGAGCGGATGATACAACAGTATACGATTCTTATTCTCTCTTATATCTTCACACATCATATGAAAAGGGTGTGCTATGTGTATATGATTTTCTTATATCGATTTGATGTAAAAGAAAATGGCATTCAATTTGTTTTAAATAAACAAATTGCGGCTGATATGCTTCCACACCATGATATTCTATTGAGACCATTAGTGACAGTATTGGCTGAAACCTTACAATTGTATTGCTTGTTAAGTAAAGAGCCGACCTTATTAACGAGTAACATGCGAGAAAACGGTGAAATAGAAGTCATGTTCAATCAAGAATTAGGACAATGTATAGACGAGTATACAAAAAATCACGTGATTTTGAAAAATGGCAAACGAATTGCTGATATTTTAATAGAAATTCGGAATGCTTATACCATATACCACTAAACTTACAAGAATAGTAATACATATATAAATTTCAATTATAAAAACAATTGAAAAGAATGTAACAGAAGAAGTGTATCGTTTGAATTTCCAGATTTCCTTTTCTATTTTTCCATAGTAACATGAAAACTATCAGTAAATTGGATGCAAATAGATATCGAAGACAGGAGAGGGATTATACGTGGACAAGTCATGGTCTGGTAATTCTGCACAATTGTTACAAGAAATTGATGGAAAAATGGGCAGAATTGAGTCTATTCTTCATCAGGTTTATATAGACGGTTTGATAGAAGAAGCATATGAGATTCACGAGATGCTTATAAAAGTGTCCCAGTTATTGCTCATCTTACAACAAGACCTCAAGATGGCACCAATGGCAAAAGGACTAAGTTTACAACTCCAAAGTATACAGGAACAGTACAATCGCTTGTTTAGCAGGAGAGAAATACAAACAAAACTCTCTGAATAATCAGACAATAAAAAGTAGGCATCTCATGTAGGGATGCCTACTTTTTATTGTCCCAAAATATGACGTATATCCGACAGGTCCATACTCGTAAACTTTGCAATATCTTCTATATCCATTCCGTTTTTATGCATGCCCTGAATTAGTTGGATTTTCCCTTCTTGAATGCCAACTTCTTTTCCTTTTTCCATTCCTTTTGCTATACCCTCTTGAAGCCCTTCTTCTTTTCCAACTTGCTTCCCTTTTTCCATTCCTTCTTCTATACCAACCTCACGAGCATGTGCTAATTTTGCTTGTTCATCAAATAATACTTTTTCACGTGCTTCATATGCGAGACGGAAAGAGCTACTCTGACTCATATTTTCCCATTTGTGGATTGCCTTCTGTAACATTGGATCTTGTTTCATGGCTATATCCTCCAACGTGTGGGTTAAATGTTCATCTTCGTGCGCTGGTAGTAAAAGTAACCAACGAGCGAATTCATTTTCCCACGGATTAATTTTTTCTTCTCTCCATTGTCTTACTAGCTTTGGAATCTCGATGAAATGTATTTCTAGGTCTTCAAGTAACACTTCCTTCTGTTGCCTGCTCCAAAATTCTCCGACTGTATGCATATCATCATAATGAGGAAAGAGCTTAAAATCTAATAGATTGATGGCAATCGTTTTTCGCAAAGAGCGGTAAGGCATCCCCTGCTCTAATTGGGATGTATATAACTTACTCCAATAATACAGGGAGCGTTTCACAATTTCTTGTGTATTTCGCAACTGAATTTCAATATTAACTTTTGTTTCATCTTGAAGTGTCGCTAATATATCTAGTATGGATAATTTATCTTCTTCGTATTCTTTATGGAGGTGTGGGTCTTCAATTTTTAGCGATACTATCGGTATAGATAAGGATTCATGCAAGATTGCATTTAAAAAAGAAATCAATAATTCCTCTTGTCCTTGTACACCAAATAATTGTTTAAAAGCAAAATCCACTCGTAAATTCACTAAAGGTTGATTCATAGAGTGAGTCACCTTTCTTATTTCATATTCTGTCTTTTTTGTTATTCCCCTTTTTCGGGGGAATGGGCAAAGAAAGTATATATCTATTGTAGCGGAGGAAGGAGAGAAGAAGCAACCTTTGTTTTGGATGTTTTATTTTATTCTTTTTACTATGGTACGTGAAATTTTATAAACCACTTGTATATGCACTTATTCTCACTGATTTATATCCCTTTCTACCTGAAATATTTACTATCCATATTTTTCATACCCTTATCTATTCGTATGGATGCTTTTTTTCTTTCAAGACCTAAATGTATTCGGCGCTTTCTTCTCTTTCGTTACAGAGGAATCTGAGCGTTCATGTTTTTATCACCTCGACTAATAAATTGGACTTATTTTCCATTTATTAGGTAGTATTCAAGTGAACAGAACATTCTCCTGTACCTCCTGAATTACATGTGAATCGTCAAATGGACCGAACAGTAAGACACCGCTCGTTGCTTCAACTCTTCGTACGTGCATAATCTTTGTTTCTCAAATAATTTCGGATGTTTCTGTCTATAGTATTGGAACAATTCTTCTCCATTATTTCGTATACGATACCGACGTGTTTCTCTAATTGTGCCTGGGATTTCTTCCGGATCAAATTGTCCTAGAATTTGTAATGCTTGTGAAGAGGGAATTTCTTTCCCTGTCACATAGGCATGGATAAAAATGATTTCTTTTATTGTGATATACGTGTAATATAAATTCCCACCCATAGAAGCCCCCTCTTCTCGTTTTATTTTTATATCCGTACATAACTAGGCAGATACACGAAACTAGCTGTTTAGCCCATCAGTACGTAAAGCGCTTGTTTCACTTGTTTATCGTCCACTCGATAAAATACTTCTGTTCCTTTGCGTTCATGTGATAACACTTTATGATTTCTCATTTTATGAAGATGTTGTGAAACCGTAGATTGCGGCAATTTCAAAATCTGTTGTAATTCGGTCACATTTAAAGTCTGTTTCCTGACTAATTGATGTACAATGTGTAGACGGACAGGATGTGCCAATACTCTCAGTATTTCCGCACCTCGTTCGAGTTCATAATCAAGATCGTTGAGCTCCATATAAAAAACATTTGTCATCTTCTTTCGCCTCATTCTCTTTTTAGGGTACTTTCTCATGTACACGTTTTCTCGTTCGCAAAGAATCTGATCTGTTACACTTACAAACTACCTTGCACCGTTTTCATTCTCGCCTTATACTAAGATAATAATCATGACAATAAGAGGTGTTTTATGAATAAAACAGAATTAATTCAAAAGGTAGCGATGGAAACAGGATTAAAAAGACCACAAGCAAGCCTAGCAGTAGATACCGTATTAGAATCCATCCAGCAAGCACTGCAAAAGGGGGACAATGTTCAGCTAATTGGATTCGGTACATTCGAAGTCCGAGAACGGGCTGCACGAGAAGGGCGAAATCCAAGTACGGGAGAGTCTCTTATCATTCCTGCGAAAAAAGCACCTGCCTTTAAAGCCGGTAAACAATTAAAAGAAGCAGTCAACAACTAAATATGTATCTGTCTATCAGACTACAGAAGCATGAAATCATTAGGATTCATGCTTTTTTATAATCGAATCGTTGAAATCGCATGTTTATAAATCAGATGATTTTTATCATCGAATTCTACCAAAATAGAAAATGCATCATATTCTTTTACGATTCCTTTCATATGAAATCCATTGATTAAAATCAACGAAATGACCTTCTTCTTTTGTATGACTTCTTGTAATAACCGTTCCTGCATCGATACGGTATTTCTAGCTCTTTCTTTTAAAATAGGTTGTGATTTTTTCTCCATCCTGCATTCCCCCCTCGTATTCTCAAACTCTGTCCAGATACTGTTCTAATTCCTCTAGAAGCTGTTTTGCCCCTTCTGGACTCAACGTCAGCTGTCCGTCCGCTAGTTTGATATTCTGGGAAGAAATTTCTCCTGTTACGAGACACGTACCATCCGATTTATATTTCTGTAAAATGATACTTTCCTCTTCTACAAATATTTCTATGGCGTCTTTTTCGTGGATCTCAAGCGTACGCCTTGTTTCCCTTGGTATCACAATCCGTCCTAACTGGTCTACTCTTCGTACGATCCCTGTTGATTTCATCCTTCTGTTTTCCTCCCTTTCAAATAGAATTTTTTCTCTCTCGTTACCGTTTTCATTCTGGTGAAATGTATGTATACTTTATAACATATTGTATACAACACGGGAGGCTATTCATGTCTACACCCTATATTTCCTATTTACAAAAGAAAATTAAGAAGAAACAAAAAATACTTCGGAAATTAACAAAATTATATGGATTCACACATCCTGTAGTTGTCGCCTATAGTCAAGAATTGGATCCATTAGTCGTTCTTGTCATGCGCTATCTTTCCTCTTGATGAAGGAGGAATTCGAATTCGGCAAAAGAACCGAATTCGAATTCCTTATACACATGTCTCCTCTATTTTACCATACTTTTTCATAGAATGGTTTTTATAACCATTTTCGCATAAAATTTTTCTTTTTGCACATCCTAACATGACAATCCCATCCAACTACTGTTATTTACACCATAACTACATCTGTTTCGTTGGATTGTCATTGCTTATTTTTCCTTAACTCCATTCAAAATGAGGACAAGACATATCAACATACATCGTCTTGTCCTCATTTTATGATTTCACTCAAAAATAAAACGAATCACCTAAAGAACATATAAAAAAACGGACTTCACATATAGTAAGAACAGCAATTCCACCATACAATTCATTCATTGCACACGAAATCCCTACAGAATACTACAAAGTGGCATTGCGCTTTCTCCTGAAAGGCATAAGGGCACAGAAAGGCGTACTGTTCTTCCGTACGTCTTTTTTCATACGCTCCCCTTTCGCATAACAAATCAGCATTCCGATTCTTTCATTTGTTATGCGAATCTATTTCTCTTCTTCCATCCTTCTACTTTCTAACTCGCTTTCTAATTTCCGATACCACTTTCCTTTTTTTCGTGTGAAATACGTCTTTACTTCTACATACGGTATCCAAATATCACGTGCCTGAATTCGTTCCATCACACTATCTAACATATATTCTTCTTCATAACGTTTGGGTTTTCGCAAATACATGACGATAAAACCTCGATATTCTTCTTGTAACCATCCTGCTATCAAATTCTTCTGATTCTGTTTCAGATGTGACCATTTCTTGTTCGTTTGGAGAATTTGACCATTTACATGCTCATGATTTTTCATCGTTCTCCCTCACTTTGCTCACCATTATTTGTTCCTTTATTATACCATATTCTACTTTCTTTTCGTTGTACTCCCCCAACCTATCCCAAAACGGAAAAACACGTCCCCACAGCGATGGGAACGTGTTTTAGGAAATCAGCTATTTAAGTAACAACACTACTCATATTAACATGCTAATTTCCTCACGTAAATAAGGAGGCGGAAGAACTCCAGAAAAATCGTCTAAATGGGTTGTCACTGCACAGAAAGAACAAGAAGATTGTGCGAAGGTCCTTGACAGACACCTTTACATACGTGCGATGAACGGGCGGGCTAAAAACAGATACCCAAAAGGCTAAAAGTTCCGCAAGGAACAGGTTGTATTTTCTTCCGCTTTGCTTCAGAAAATCTCCACCTTTGGAGAGGGCCACTCTACGTTGTTCCGTAGCCCTTCCATCCTTGCCAAACTTTTTTTGGCACGTCAACGTATCGTTGCTAAGCTGACGACAAAAAAGGAGATTTTAGGTTCTTCAGCTTACACCGAATAGTATACGTGCCAAAACGCCTGTACTATCGTCCATTCATTTCATGTATTTCATGTATCGTTACGTCAATCATGGGGACTAGCCCCCATACCCCCAGCTAGCTTCTGCCAAAAAAGAAGGAGACATTCTAAAATAAAGATATGCATTATTACATATCTTTATTTCTAATAAACATGGTATGATGTATACTATTCCCTTTAACTGTATAGCAAGTTACTACTCATTTGTATTTGTCTATTTTCAGAAAGCGACTGTATCATACAGTCGCTTTCTCATTCATGTCTTTGCTATTTTCTTTTTCTTCGGAAATACAAACTGAATATTCCCAGCGTCCAATTTTAAATACGCATCGAATTCCTTTTCTGATTTCCCTTTTAATCCTTTAAGTAACGTCGTTTTCTTACCCTCTAACAGCTTTATCATATTACTTTCACTAATCTTCTGTCCTAAAAATTCTTTCGAAACAGAAAACTTACAACTCTTTAGATTGTCTTTCGCATATCCAGAACAACCATATATCGTTTTCTTATCTACGACAGGTTTCCCGCAGGATGGGCACTCTCCTATATGATGTTCCGTTTTTTTATCCTCTACAAAGTCATTTATCGCCCATGCGTTTACTTGGTCTTTTGCTTCGTTGATGAGTTTCTGCGCTAACTTTTTGGAGGTTTCTACGAAAGGCTTATCCTTTTTCTTCCCTTCTCCAATTCCTTTCAAATATACTTCCCATTTTGCAGTTAATTCTGGTGAACCAATTGCGGTATCTTTAATGGCTTCCACCATCATTTTCCCTTTATTAGTTACATGTACGATGTTCTTTTCAATTTTGATATACAACAGTGTTTTGATTCTCTCTATAATGCCTGATCTCGTTGCTTCGCTGCCAATATCATGCTTTGCCATTACTGTAATTAGTTGCCCTTCTGTATATAGTTTAGGAGGTTGTGTTTTACCTTCATGTAACTTGATTTCTGTTGTCTCTACAGATTGACCTTGTTCTACAAGTGGAAGCGTCTGTTCTTTTTGATTCTCTTCCTCTTCTTTTCCAAACACGACTTGCCATCCAAGATGGGTAATTTGCTTCCCTGTCGATTTAAAAATATCTTGATTCACTTCAGTGAAAAAGTCTGTTTGATTATATGTCATAGGCTCATAGAACGTTGCTATGACGCTACGCACAACCTCATCATAGAGCCATCTTTCTTCTTTGGATAAGGTTTCTAAGTTAGGAACTTGATTCGTGGGAATCAGTGCGTAATGGTCTCCACATTTCTCATCATCCACGTACGCTTTTTGCTGTACAATCGTGTCTCTTTCTTTTTTTTCAATCAGAGTTTGATAATCTTTACAATTTGCGAGCTTTTCTAGAATACCTGGCAACTGTTCCGCTTCCGCAACAGGAATATGCTGATATTCTGTTCGGGGATACGAAAGCATTCTTTTATCGTATAGGCTTTGTGCAGTTTCTAGTACTACTTTAGGGGACATTTTATATTTCTTATTTAATTTTGCTTGTAAGCCCGACAGATTATATAATTTCGGCGCTTGTTTCAATTTTTGTTCCACTGTCACCTTTTGTATACGTGCTGTATGCTCTTGCAATTGTTGCAACTTTCCCTGTGCTTCTTCTTTTGAATGGAGTTTCATAATGTTATGATCTTGGAGGAGTTTTCCGACATAGGGTATTCCATTCGCATTAAAATGCCCATGAATTTCATAGAATGATTGCAATTTGAAATGCTCTAATTCTTTCTCACGTTGGCGAATTAAGTGTAACAAGGCTGATTGTACCCGTCCTGCACTGAACACCTCTTTCACGCCTTTCTTGTCTCGGAACAACAACGTAAATACTCGTGAGGCATTCATGCCTATAATCCAATCGCTAACAGAACGGGCTTGTTCTTCTAAATAATAACTATATGTTTCTTCTGCATCTCGTAAGTTTTGAAATCCTTTTCTGACTGCATCATGCGTCATACTCTTAACCCACAAGCGTTTTTGTGGTGTTTCGTTCACACCTGCCATGATAATAATATTTTTCGCAATGGCCTCTCCAGCTCTAGCAGGATCAGTCGCAATAATGATTTCATCTGCTTTTTGTAACCACTGTTTCGCATTTTGAAAAATCGTTTTTTTATCTTTTGACACCTTCATTTTAAACTCTTCTGGAATAATAGGTAGTTGGTCCATACTCCATTTTTTCCATTCTTCTTTATACTCATCAGGGTTACATAATTCGATGAGATGACCGAGCGCTGATATCATAATCACTTCTTCATCTCCGAAGATTTCCGTATCTTTTACGATAATATGTGTACTTTCTCGTTTGGCACTTTGAAATGCTTCCGAATAACTTTTCATTTGTTGCGGTTTTTCACATAGTATCACTTTCACGTGGATTCCCCCTTGAATTGAATTACAGTTAGAACTTCCGCTCTTCCTATTACTGTTCTATTTCCGCCCATCCATCCGTATAGTACTCCGTAAAAAAGTTTGCAGGGTCTGCATTCCATTCCCCTATACACACTCTACCTAGACTATTTTCTAATTTTTTGAATGTAACTTGTAGATAATCATGTAAACGTTTCAACTCATGTAAGTTATAATTCTTCAATTCTCCTTCAACGAGTGTTTCATCTCCATACGGAATCGTCATGAGTGCCTTGATTTTCTCCAAAAACTTTTCATTTTGTTCTTGTTCTAATAGCATTTCTTGCTCAATTATTTTTTGGAAGTTACATAAGTGAAACCAGCTTGGCTCGTGAATATGCTTTAAATAAACACCTTCCCAATTGTGATGCAGTTCAATTTCAACATACTCTTGATTCCACCTTCTTGCATGTGAAGTGAATCCGAAATATTTACACAATATATTTTCCAAAGGGGCACCAATAAACCAATTATCCTTTACTCGTTTACTTTTCATATTTAACACAATTTCTTCAATATGTTGTAACAGTTTCCGAACTATAATTTCAGCATGATGTGTAGATACATATATTGCTCCCTTGTCATATTCTAAGCTCAAATCATGATAGATTCGGTATACAGTTTCTTTTCTTTCTTGCACTTCTATATATTCTTCCAACTGTTTTCACCTCTTCAATTTAGTCATTTAGCAATATACACATTCCATGATTCTAATTTTCTTTTGCAATACTCAATATGCTCTTCTACTGTGCAAGTCGTACCCGTGTTAATATATAACTCATTTGTTGTTTCTTTATATAGAAAAGAAAGAAGCATGGAAAAAATAAACTTCACTTCTCTCACGTAAGGTTGCAATTCAGATATCGGCATGACAATATCGCCCATCGTAAGATAGTACCCTCGATATCCTTTAAATACATCATTCTGATAATCTTTTGGACTGGTATGAAACTTTTCAAAATCCCCCACATAACTGCACCAATTGAATTCAGGAAGTGTTACTAAGAATCTTCCGTTCCCTTCATGGTTATACACCTGAATTTCCATATCCCCTACGTTCGGAATACCAACTTGTGCATACACACATCCTGTAACATCAACGTGAATCCCCCATATTGCCAGATTCGCTTCACCATATCGGAATTGTTGTTCCAAATCCCTCACCTCAATTTGTTATATAGAATCAAGTTAGGTTCAACTCACATATTTTTTGTGTATTTTTACTAAGTACAACTTCCATTCTTTGAAGATTAGATTGTAAAAACATAATGTCAACATGCTTCTGTTCTTGTAAGAACACTACCGTATCAGCCAGTTCTTCTACTATTGCTCTTTTATTCTCACCGAGAAGAATCTCCGGCAAATTATGCATTCTGTCCGCGATTTCAAAAATAAATTGATGGTAAGCTGTTTTTCCAAGCATTTTCTTATACTGATTTGAAGAATACATTCGTAGCAACACAAATGTGTTGTGCATCAATCCTGCTGCCATTTCTTTTAATTGCAAGATGTCTACTTGTATTAATTGTTCTCTTAACCTGTGAATTTTCTCTCTTTCACCTTCGATTTCATGGAAATTTTGCACTTTCTCTTGTTTTTGTTCTTGCTGATTTCTATCATATTCTTCAGAAGAACTCCCCAATGTTTGAAGCATATAACAAATGACTTCTCGTTCGACATGAGAAAATGTACACCGTGGATTACTCCAGATAAACCGTACCATTTCTCTATACCTAACCTTAGTAAAGAGTTCATTCTGCTCAAATTCTTGTAAAAGTTCTCTTTGATATGCTGTTAATACCGATGTATCAATCACATCTAGGGATATAGGGGATTTCTCTACACCAAATAAGTTTCTTAGTTTCTCAAGGTTTTTCTGATACACCTTCTCTTCCTGTGCTGAAAAATCTTCAAAACGATATTCATGTACAAATTTGCTAAACTTCAGTAAACTTTTCAAAAAACGCTTTTCAAAGAATTTCATACTATACTCCTCCGATTCTTCTATAAGATTTCCTCCACAACACCTTCTCCTTTCTTCCAATATTTCAATTTTGCAAACAAGCCTATTCCGTGAAAATAAATAACCCTGTTACTTGCTCTCCTTCTACTGTTTTATAAGGGTCTAGCAATCCAATTCCTAAGCACTCTCTCATAAAACCTTTGTATTTCACTGCTGTTACATCGTTAAAGACAAAATCTATCTTATTAAGATCCTCAAGAATCGTTTCTTTCGCCATATTTACTACCACTAAGTCACTTGGTGCATCAAAGCAACGACTTAGCATAATACTTATTTGTTTACTCTCAATCAAGGCTAATACTTCTCTCACACCTTGCATCATAGTCTTTGTATCAATTTCCATTGGGATTTTTCGAGCTGACACAGCATCGCATAAGTAACAATCTGTTGATTCACAAACATTTTCACATCTTTCACATACATATACTTCTCTCGTTTTTTTCATTTTTTCTTCTCTCCTTTTGGATTATGAATCTGTACTCCAGCATTAAACTTTATAAGCAAGCTTCTCCTCTGTACTGGCGCTGAACCTTTGATATCCTCATACTCTTTTTCTTCGATTTTTTAATTTGCTCCCACATATATTGAAGAACTCGAGCTGTAATTTTTTCTGGAAAGAATCCCTGACGTTCTAATAGAATGTTTTCTATTACCCACGCCTTTCTTGTGTAATACTCATACTCTCCGCCTGTTTCATCCGCAGTAGCTTGTAATGTACTTTCTGTTTTGGAAGCTTTATTTAGTAGTTGTAAACCGTAATACGTTTGACTCCTTGCTTCTCTTACTTCCTTTAGCAACACATACAAATCGTACGTATGATACTGCTTCAACTCTTCTACAGACTGATGAATGTGTTCTAAGAAGAGTTGTTGTTGCATCTTAGTGAACTCAAAACGCTCCCCATTCTGACAAAGCTGTAAGACACCTGTTTGTTGTTCCCGCATATGACCACCACAGAATTCACAAATTTCTTGTACTACACCATTCTTATCAACTTGTATCGGAGTTGCACAGTATGGACAGTTCACGATTATCACACTACCTTTCGTTTAAAATTCTAAATTAATTATACAACTAACTACATGTAGTCGCAAGTAGTTGAAAGTAATTTAAATCATTTATATAATTACATTAGAGGTGGTAGAAATGGAAAACCGAGGCTTAAAAAATCGTAAGACACTTTCGAATGCAATTGCTAAAGAACTTTGGTATGATTTAGACCAATTAGCGAAAGACACTCGTATTAATAAATCTAAATTACTAGACGAAGCTGTTAGCGATTTACTAAAGAAGTATGAGAACCCTACAAAGAAATAACAACGTAGGGTTCTATTTTGTTGTCCACTCCTTATTTTTCGAAACTCACTGTAACCTCTTCTTCCATCACGATTTCTTCTTGTTTTTCCTTCACTAAATCCGCAAATTTTTCTACCTGCTTTTCGTCTGTTACTTCCTCTGCTATGACTGCTAACTCTTCTTTTTGATCTATAATCTTGGCTTGTTGGTTCACTAGTAAAATATGTGATACTTTTTCAATCCTTGTGACAAATTCTTCCGCATTCACTTGTTCAATTCGATGAATATGCGGATGCTGTTCTACAATATACTCTCGTAATGCTTCCATCGTTGCTTCTGGATGTTTTTCAAACTGTTCTGTTACCACTTCTTGAAAGTTCTTTTTTATCGTATCCGTAGGTATTTCAGCTTGTTGTTTTACTAAGAGGTCTTTTTCAAGAGGTTGTGGCATAGTAGGTTCTTCCACTGTTTTTTCTTGCACCACTTCTTTTTCTATAAGTTGTTCCTTTTCCTGTACAACCGTCTTCTCATTATCCTTTTCTCGTAACGTTTCCTTTTGATATGGTCTCGCCTGTTCCAGTTTTTGATTCAATTCTTGGCTCTTTGTAAGGATGAGATTATTTACACGAACTACTCCATCAATTAACCTATTTTTTGTATACTGTTTAACTTGCCCTGGTGCGTCTTTTACCGTTTGTACATTTTGTTTCACTTTTTGCATAAAGGTTTCTTTTAAGGTTTGATAACTCTGTTTTACATTTTCTTTTAAGGTATGAATGGCTTCTTTCCACGAAGCCCCCTTCTCTTTCTGTTCATAGTATTGATGAAGTGTTTGCTCTAAGCTCTTCACATGCTGATCTAATAACTCTTTCACATCCTCTTTGGTCAATGTAAAACCTTTCGGATTTTCTAAATCGCTTTCAATCAGTTGTTGCACGTCCTTCATACTTTTATTCAATACGTTTTTTACTGTAACCGTTTGTAAGTTGTCACGTAACACTTCCATTCCCTTTTCTAACCCTTTTTCTTCAGAAAGTTGATGTTCATATTCAAATGCCTGATTGACCTCATACACACCCGACTGTAAACGCTGTAAAAAGGTAGATTCTTGTAACGTCTTCATCGTCTCGCTGACAGTGCGTTCGGATACCTGTGTTTGTTCTGCGATTTCTTTTTGTGTCATATGCAATTGATTTTTTGCATCCAATCGTTCCATCACAAAATTTAATACTTGGATTTTTTTCTCCCCTTGTAACTGTAAATCCAATAGCGCATTCCAATTTCTATCATGCTTCATTTTCATATAAACCACTCCCTCTATATAAAATAATTAATTAATATATCCCTCTTCACCTAAAGGCTGTTGGATACTAATGTTTCCTACAATCCATTTTTTCTTTTCAGGACTATATACCATCTCAATATCTAATACCATTTGCATGGTACTCGTTACACCGTTTACAGTCGTATTAATCCACACACGAGAAAACACATTCGCTTTCTCACCATTTTGCACAGCTGTATAGTATAACTTGACATCTTTTATAGCTGAAACAATCGTTGTTTCTGGTGGGGTTTTTTCTGGCTTCTTTTCTTCTCCTGCTGGCTTTAACTTCCCTCTTACAGACTCTGTTGTATATGCATCAATTTTTGACCACCCTTGTTCACCTTTTGACGTATCATACGTAAAGAAGGCTCGTAAAAAGGCGTCTGTATCTTTTTTTACTTTTGTTTCCTCATTGTTCTCTTTTGCCTGCACCTTCTCTTTTAAACTGGTATTTTCTTTCAAAACTTGTTTATATTTTGTTTCATATACTTTCACCTCCCCTTTTTGTTTCCAAGCATACCCTATTAATATCACTATACCTATAGATAAAATCAGAATTGCTATACTACGTCTCATTTTCATTCACCCTTTCTCATCGTTATTGTACTCGACCAAACCCTGCGAGATGTTGCTGCCAATACGGTTTATTTAAATCAGCATAATCAAGGGGGGCACCAGCATGATACATTTGCATATTCCCTTGATAAATACCTACGTGCGTAATATATGTCCCTGAATTATATGTTCCATGGAAAAACACTAAATCTCCGGGCTTTGCTTCTTCAGCAGAGATACGTTTTGTTTGATTCCATTGCATTTGTGCGGTTCGATCTAATTGCACACCTGCTGTTCGGAATGTCCACTGGGTTAAACCACTACAATCAAAACTTGCAGTTGGGCTTGCTCCGCCAAATACATATTTATAACCTTTATATTTAATGGCTTCAGCCATAACTTTTTGAAAAAATTCGTCTCCAACAGCTCCACCACCAGCAATTTCACTCGTTTGATAGTATTTCAAAACTTTTTCAACATAGCTATAATCACCATAACAAAATGGACTTCTGAATCCACATTGTGTGCGCCCATTTGCCATTTTTAAGGCAAAACTTTTCGCTAATTCTAGAGTATATTCCCCGCCATTACTATTAATATAGTTCAAAAATCCCGGGCCAAAATTATATGTTTGAAGGGCTAATTTTATTCGATTGATATCAGATGGACTCTGCACATTTGCTATTGTAATAGAATGTTTGAATTCTTGTACGCCAGCCCATATGCTGTAGTCCGGGTCTGTGATTCCGTTTTGAATTTTCGGGTACTTCGTGTTAAAAGCGCCCTCTGCCGATTGCATGACATCGAGCAAACGTCCGCCGCTCTCCTGCATAATTAAACTTAGCATTAACGGTACATAGGGCTCTACACCAAATTCTTGTGCATATTTACGAACCGTAGGTTCCCATTTTAGAACTTCCGGTGGAACAGTTGTTGTTCCTGTCCCCATTGGTGTTTGTGGCTTACTCCCTCCTCCCCACATCAAACAGATGAAGAGACTAAACAAAACCAGTATGCCAATCAGTATAGGCTTCCAATTTCGTACAACGGTTACGGTTGCTTTGATATACACGGTTCATCATCTCCTCTTCATCAGCACTTGACGTGTCATAAATTTCATCATACTTCCTGTACCACTTGCCACACCTGTAGAATAGACAAATTTTTGTAAAACAGCTGGTGTTGTCACAACCCCTATTAAAATACCTGTTCCTAAAATGGCGTGACCAGATAACATACAATTAAGACCTAAATATAAGAAACTGACTTGGGCGGCTGCTGTTCCCACAATGGCAATCGTTTCTCTCCACCAAGTTGAATACATATCCATCTCTTCATTTAAAGCGGATAAGGCGACAAAAGGTATTAACACATAACAAAAGACAATTTGCCCAAGTCTCATAATCATTTGAATGTACATTAAGACAAACAAGATAGCGAGTAAGACTAAAAAGAAAATAGCGACAAATACAACCGTTCCTGCCATTTGCAATTGATATGTCTGTGCGATATTCCCTAACACAATTTCACTAACAGATTTTTTCTCTGTTCCTTGATTTAACCCCAAGAATTTTACAAATTCGTCAACTACCAATCCTTTATCTGAAATAAATCCCACCCAGAACGAATTGATTTTAATCATGATATCTAAAAACAAGGGTAACATGAGAAGACGATATGCAAACTTTCCGATATCCCCCATAATTTGAGACGTTGTTCTTCTTTGAATGGAACCCGTAGAAATCGCTAAGTATTGTTTAAATAATTGATGAAGGACAATGACTCCTACTAAGGCATAGACGAGAAAACGAACCCAAGAAAATACATCTTGTATCACCTGTACATTTTGATATTCCGTATCAATTTTCGTGACACTCACAATCGAACCTAAGAAAAAATTTAAGAGTTGAATCGACAATTCCACAATCCACCGAGAAAAGGCTTCAATGGGATTCGTTACCGTTGTAAAAAAGTCTTTCACCGCTTGCCACATGCACGTTCACTCCTTTTTGTTACTGCGCTGGAGGCACAGTCGCTTGTTTTTGTTGTAACTTTTTGTTTTCTTCAATGACAATTTTCAGTTGTCCCACAATTTCTTTGATTTCAGATTCTTTATCCTGCATTTTTTGTTGTAACTTTGTTTTCTCTTGTTCTAGCATTTGTATGTGTTTCTTTTGTTTTTCACTTTGTTCATCCTGTTTCGCATTCACCATCGCTGGCTGGATACTGTCTTTTGTGATAACATACAAATTACAGGAAACCGATAGTGTCAACAAAGCGACACATAACTTGGTGGAAAGAGGGAAAGAGAAAGGTGCGAATGACCAATTTCTCTTTCTCTTTTTTTGTTTTTCTTCCGTTTCTTCTGGTTCTTTCACGAGTTCTTGCAACGCTTCCCATGTTGTAGATTGATAGATATGTTGTAAGAATTCACTCCTCATTTCTACTGACTGAAGCATGCAAGCTTCAAATGATTCATTCGAAAAAGCAAAGGCAAGTAAACGTTTCGTATGGGTCAACCTATCATTTCGATTAAATCCCGTTACAGGCATGTGGTCCATTGCTTGATACATGAGCTTCACTTCCCCTTTCTTCGTGTAAAAAATATTGTCTGGAATGGGGAGGAGCATCGTTTCTTGATGTGTTTGGAAGAGGTGGACCAAGCGAGACACCACTTTCCGTTTGATCGCTTCATTTTCTTGTTGGATACGAGAAAACGATAACAAGTGGGGTTCTTTTTCATACCGAAGTATGACATCTCCTCGTATAATTTCCGCAAAGGTACACGGTAACAAATACGATTTGGTTTGTTTGATGCTGTCAAATGGAGCTTCTTGTTTTAACTTTGTTTTCGAAAACCGATATACATATTCTGTAGCGGTTTCCTCTACCGTCCCGTCCCCAAATACAATAATCATACCTACACCCCCGCTTTCTCTTTTTGTTCTTTCCTTCTTTGTGCTTCTTTCTCTTCGATATGTTCCACTGGCGAAAAATCTCGTTTTTGTTCTTTATAAATCAGACTGAGTGTAATGTGCTGGATCGCTTCTTTCACCTGTATCAGAAACTGTTCTTCTGTTTCCGTTACGTCATAGTGAGGAACGAACTCTATATCTGTCATCATGCAAGCTGGATTCTTCTGTACAAGAAACTGAACGCCCTCTTCTCCTTCTTCATCTGCTTCTAAGTCCATCGTATACAAAGCTTGTATCCGTCCATTTTTCTTTTCTACCCTTACAGGTTGTAACACCTCGTCTCCCCATAGTTCTCGTTTCACCGTAATCGGTAAGGACACAGTTTCTTCGGTATTTTGTTCCTCTTTCTGTTTCCCACTTTCTGGTGTTTCCTGTACTTCTCCTTCACTTGGTACAGATGCTTGCGATTCGTCTTGATTATTTTCCTGTTTTTCATCTTCTGATAAACAGGAAGACTCTACCGTTTCTTTTGGCTTTTCTTCTTTTGGTATACTTAATTCTGCTGACTTCCCTTTTAAATGCCATCCCATGTCTGCCTTTTCTCCTACTTGGTCAGCAAACCAGTTGGCTACCCATGCTTTTTGCGCATGAATGGGTAATCTGCCACGTTGAAATACATAACAATCATTATTTTTCATCTGATTCAAGAGTTCATCGGGTGTCTTGAGCGGTCTCTGTACGTAGGTATACGCCTGTTGATTGCTATCAAATTCTCCAGGTGTTTGGCTATCATTTCGCAACCTTTTGGTCGTCACACCCAGTCGTTCTGAGAAATATTTCGCTGTGTCGAGGTCATTTGTGCCTAAAAAAAGAGTCGTATCACAATTGGACATAATCTCACCAGTTTGTTTCTCACCGTATCGATCCATTAATTGCCCGATACTTTGCGCAATGATTGATACTTCCATCCCATAGGAACGGACAGTAGAAAGTCGTTCTGCAAAATCAGGCATTTTTCCAATGTTCGCAAACTCGTCTAATAAGAACCGAACAGGAATATCTAACGTATTATGGTTTGTATCCGCATAGGCACATAATTCTTGAAATAATTGAGCGAAAAATGTATTAATTAACGCTCGATACGTACGGTCTGCCAATGGAATGACCACATATAAAGCGATTTTTCTCCTCCCAATATCCGCTAATTTAAAGCTACTGTATTTTGAAAACGTACGAACCGATTTTAATTTCCATAGTTTCATTGCCTTGGCTGCGTTACTCACAATCCCGCCCCATGTTTTATCTGTCGCATTTTTCACGACACCAAAAGCAATTCTAGCGGACGATTCTTCTTCTAAATTTGCAAACAGATTCTTCAATTCCTTTTCTGAAGGTTCTGTCAATAAGTTGTATACATATTCCATCGAATGCTGTTCTTTCGGCAGGTTTTCTCTTACATATAGAATACCCGCAGTAATCAACGAAACTGCTTGTTCCTGCCAAAAACTATCTCCCGATTGTTGTCCTTCTTCTCCGCCTAAAACAAGCGTTGTTGCAAATTTTTCAGCATCTTGATCCAGTCCTACATAATCAATCGAGTTGTACATGTCGGATAATGCCATGTTTGAAAAATTAATGAGGTACACTTCATACCCTTGTTCTCTCTTCTCACGAGAAGTAAGTTCATAGATTTCCCCTTTTGGGTCTGACACGACAATCGATTTGTTTTTCGTATTGACGACATTGTTTAAGATATAACATTTTGTTTTTCCTGAACCAGAACCACCTATGACACATACATGACGATTTAAAAAACTGTCTTCCTTATGAATCATCAATTTATCATTATAGACCGCTAAAACAGTTCCTTCTTCTTTCCTGTCATCCGTAATATCTATCTCATCAAAAATGGTTACCTCATCTGAAAGAGAAGCACTCCCTAATCCTCCGTATTCGCTTGCATCTTCCACCGTATGTGGTTTTAACTTTCTCCATGTTTGGAAGGTTGTATAAGCGAAAATACCAAGTAGGATAAGTTGTGCATATTGATACAGTTCGAGTCCTAGTGCGAACGATACGGTTTCGATTGGACTCGTCAGGTAGGAAACCGCAAGGTCTTTTGCTGTACCATCTGGCAACTCCATTAACTCGTCTTTATGTTCTAATAAAAAATCAATCATTCGAAGGCCAAATGCCACCACATAATCAATCAAGAGACAGAAACTGAAAATCATTCCGACTGACAACCAAAATGTTTTCCGAGAATCCGCAAGGGGTTTTTCCTTCATACTCATCCCACTTCCCCCTCTTTTGGTTTTCCGCCCATCAGTTCCCATTCCACCTCTGTTGGTTCAATCAGAAGGTGGACACGTTTATCCGCATAGATAAAAATTCCTTCTCCTTTATTTTTCTTACGAGGTTTTAAAATTTTTCGTTCACTGTCTGAAAATTTGATTTGCGCCTGCGTCATCAAATCGTGAATGGATTTTTCTGCAAGTGGTAAGAACATTTTCATTAAACTATTTTCAATAACCGCTCCCCCGTAATTCTTTTTACCATCGCTCGCCCGGAGTAATTCTTCTACCTGTTGTGTTGCGCCCCATACGCTTCCATCATACTTTCGGATCCGCTTCCAAATCTGATAAATGAATTCCATACTTTGCGGATTAGACGGGTCTGCGAATACGTGTAATTCATCTAAAAACAACGTCTTTCTCCCTGCTGTTCTCGTAATCTCATCCCATAGAAACGATGTCGCATTGAACATCGCACAAGATTGTAAAGCTGAACCGACTCCTAGTCTGGAAATATCAAACGAAATGAGTTGATTACGTAAATCTACATTGGTAGGTCCATTAAAAATACGATTATTTGCACCCGAAACGTATTGTTTCAGTACATAGGAGAATAACTTTAATGTGTCGTCTCCTTCCTCGATTTTTTTCATCAATAGCGCATATAAATTTGCTAAGACAGGAAAATCTTCAGGTTCCTTTTGCTCAAAGTCTGTATCAAATGTCATGTAAAAAGGCTCTGATTCGTATAATTCCACCAGGTAAGCATCTAATACCGCTAATTCATCAATCGTCATAGACGGACGCATAATCTTGAAAAAGACTTTTACACGTTCTAAATGCTCCAGTAATGGATTTCCTTTCTTTTTTGTATCTCGCTCATAAAACACGTGTAACGGATTGACACGCGTATCTGTGGTATTGGACAGTTCAATGACCTGACCACCGAGTTTTCCAACAAATTCACTATCTTCTCCTTCTGGATCCATGTTAAAAATCCGAATCCCTTCCATAAAATCACGCATTAGTAACATTTGCTTCAATTTGGTTTTTCCGTACCCCGATTGCCCTAAAATAATCCCATTTCGGTTCTGTAATTCCCATTTATTCACGACAATGAGCGATTTTGTTTTGATATTTCTTCCCATCGCAATCCCGCGCTTCGTAAACAATTCTGTTTCATCAAAAGGAAAGAAAGTAGAGAATGCTTTTGTATCCATATTTCTTCTCGTATATTCTCCTACCTTATTTTCCAGAATGGGCAAACAAGATTCAAAGGCATCTTGCATGCGTGAACTCGGCACATAGGCAAAGAGATTACGAGCTAAAAATGCATTATTTACCTTATCAGTCAGTTTCTTCAACTGTTCAAGACTCTCGGCATGAAGCCGAATCAGGAAATGCACCAGTAACATGCCACCTGTATCATTCGCCACTAAATCCTCCAGCATATTATTGGCACTCTCTAATTCCTGTTCCGCTCGTTTTCTCATTTCAGGATTTAATTTTCCCGACAGCAATCTTGCTTCTAACTCTTCAATCGAATTACTAAAGCTCTTAATCATATCAGCAGAGGAAGTCGGTTCTACATGATAGGTAAAGGAGATATTTCCTTCTAACCGATACAATTTGGATAAGAACCCCATGTAGCTACCTGATGGATAATCCGTCATACAAAGGATACGTTCATATCCTTCTCCTACCCGGATATAATCTATTTCTTCCTCAAATATAGCTGGTGCAATCTGATCCGCTACAGAAAAACGTTGAAAGGTTGGTTCTTCTTTTTTCTCTTTTCTCTTGAATCGTAACATTCGCTATTCCCCTCCTTTTATATTTTGTCTACTTTTGGCATGTTTCACTGTAATATAGGGTGAGGAAACTTCTTTAAAACGATTAATACGTGCTTGATAGTTGTTAAAATGCACCTGAAGAATCTGAACAATCTCATGAGCATTTAAGATATGACATTCTAGCCCGTCTTCTGAAAGTTCCGTCAAATTCTCTCGCAACATCTCCGCTCTTTCTAAGAGCGTTTCTAGCCCGTTTTGAATACTTTCTTCGCTTCCCTGTACTTTCTCCCTTAAAAGAAGGTAATGCGCCTTTTTCAGCGTATTCTGAGCGTGTGAGGAGTTCTCTAAATAAGAAACATATCCACTTCTTAATAATTGACGCATGGCATTCGATTCTTCTTCTATCTTTTGTTTCTGATCTTCCACATAATCCGATAAGTCAACAGGTTCTGCCAGAACTTCAATTTGAAATTCACATGGAATTCCTGACACAATCGCACCAAATTCCTCCATCAATTCTAGTTTGTCTTCCTCACCCATTAATTCCAAGTTCATCGTCCCCACCCGAATGCCCACAATCAAGGTTTGCTTCTTCGTCAGAATCGCTTGATGATACAACGTTTGAATCGGAATTAAATCCTGTGTACGTTTTGCTTGTTGTCTCTGTTTTCGTTTTTCTTGCCATTTTTGGAAACCCATTTTCTCACCTACCTACTCTTTTTTATATAACAAGATCGTTTGCTTCTTTCTTTTTCGCTGATGAAAACGAAATACATCTAGCAAGTACGCACCTGCTTTCACGTTACATCCTTGAATCGCTGGTAGCACAAGTAACCCCGTAAATAGAACGAACAAGACTAAACCTAATCCAAGTTGTACAAAAATATGAATGGGTAACAGATACAATGTCCCCCCAACAATTGGAAGGAAGAGAAGATAGTAACCTATCTCCCTCCACCCTATGCCTGTATTCGGAATCAACTCAAACTTCGCATCAATATTTTTTGGAATATGAATGTGTTTTGGACTCATCTTCTTTTACCTCAACTTTCCAACCACAAAATTCACAATTAATGTTCCCATAAAAATAACGCCTGTCACCATCACAATCGATAGCATATCGCCTTTGCATTCTGCTTTCTCCGATGGGTTATTTGCGAGCTTCATTTTGATTCCTTTCCATCCAAACATACAAGCTCCAACAGATGGGGCAACGAATAGAATAATAGTCGAAACAGCATCTACAATACTTTTAATCTTTGTTTTAATCTGGTCTTCTTCACCAGCAGCAAAAGCAGTATGTGGAGTAAATATAATGACACATATCATCGCAAACATTGCATACTGCCAAATGATTTTATTTTGAAACAAGTTTTTTACTTTTTGCTTCATGACAACCACTCCCTCTCTTCTCTCCCCAATTTGACTTTGGGTCAATGATAAACACCTGCCCTTTCTTACTTTGCTCAGCTGTATAGAGCATACGTGCGTAAGTATAATCCCCCATTCCCACTACACTTGCCCTCCTTGTTCCATTAGCGCCTGCTTGGATGTGTCTTCTGTAGATGATGGTTTCTCGGGTTCGTTTGGTGCTTCAACAGGTGGGTCTTGCTTTTGTTCTTCTACTACTTTGACTACCACTTTCGTAACAGAAAGATTTCCTGCTTTATCGGCTGCCATCACTTCTACTGAAATATCTCCTGCTTTGCTCGTATCATACGCTCCAATCGTTACTGTAGGGTTTGCATCCTGATTATCTTGTACGGTCACCAAATCTTGTGGTAATAATTTTGCTCCGACTTTTACGGTGACATTCTCTTTTGGTGTAATCACAGGCGCTTCCGTGTCTTTATTCTCATTTACATCTATTACTTTCACCGTAACCATGACACTTGCCTGATTTCCAGAGCGATCTACCGCAATAACTTCTACCTGTATCTCTCCTGCTTTGCTTGTATCGTACTTGCCGACAGAAACAATTGGATTCGCATCCTTGTTATCACTTACAGTAACTAAATCTTGTGCGGAAAGAATATGACCAACTGTCACTGTAATGTTCTCTTTCGCTTTGATCACAGGCGCTTCCCTATCCTTATCTGCTTCGGGGTCGATAACGGTTACTGTTACCCTGATACTAGAACGGTTACCTGCTTTATCAATCGCAACCACTTCTACCTGCATTTCCCCAGTTTGACTTGTGTCATAGTTCCCGTTAATCGATAATAACGGACTCTGATCCATGTTGTCGGTTACGGTAACCAAATGATGAGGATTCAGATTCTGTCCTTTTTGTACCGTTAGATTCTCTTTTACTTTCATTTTTGGTGCTTCGCTATCTACGATTGGTTTCGGCTTTTCTGGTTCTGTGGGCGGTTCTACGGGAGGTTTCGGCTTATCTCCCCCATTTCCACCTGTAGGTGGTATGATAACGGGCGGTTTCGGTTTATTCCCCCCTCCATCATCTGTTGGTGGCATAATGACTGGTGGCGTAGGCTTATCAGGTTCTGTTGGCAGTTCTACCTTCACCTTCGGCTTTTCTATATTGATTGGTGGCGTAGGTTTTTCAAGTGAAATGGATTCTTTCGAATTTGATGTATTCCCTAATGGTGTCAAGATAACTGGCGGTGATGGTTCTATTTTTGGTGGTTCGATTGCAGGCGTTGGTAACTTTTCTTGCTCTATTTTCGATTTTTGATTCGTTTGAAGAATCGTTGTTAATTGCTTCGTTTCATCTTCTGTTAAATATTTTTTTGCTATCGTGGTAGAGATAGGAGAAGATTCTTTTTTAGAAGATACATGCATGACATTTTCATCGGTAGGATGCGGTTCTTTTTCTCCTTCCTTCTCTTTCTCTGACTTCTCCTTTTCCTTCTCAGGCTTCTTCTCTTTTTTTACTTCTTCCGTTTTCTTTTTGCCTTTTTCTTTAGATGATGCCTCGTCTTTTCCAAAACACCCAGTAAGAGAAGACAGCGCAAGCACTGTCCCACTTACAATCGTGACTTTCTTCAGAAATGCTTGTTTCTTAGTCATTTTGAACCCTCCATTTGTATAGTTCTCTAGTCATCTAGTGATTGCAATCTACCTGCTTAATTGGTATTTTTCTTGGAAGATAATACGTATCGAGTACAATCACTTCATTTTGTAGTAAAAAAAGTTCCATTTGATCGTATCCACTCATTCGACTAAAATATTTTGCATCATCCATACTATTTGTTCCAAAAAATAGGATTTGATTACAATACCCGGCAATTTGATTGGCAACCTGTTTCCCATAAACCTGTTGGAGATGAGCGTGTGACTGAACAATCATGGAAATATGAATTCTTTTGGCTTTCACAACTTGTAGGACATGCAAGAGATTGGGAATGGGATACAACTCATACTCATCTAAATAGAGATGTACATCTCTTTCTAATGTTTTTTCTTGTAGTAGGTCGAATACTTTTTGAAGACGATCTCCCCGCTCTTGATACGTACTATCAATGAGATTGGCAGAAATATATAACACAAACTTTTGTTGTGTAGCGTTCACTACCATGTCTTGTAAGCGTTCTTCAAATAGCGGATGAAGGAGATCCAATTGTAAAATTTCATATCCCTGCTCAGCTTTTGTTTGATTGGTAGCATAATAGATTTCCTTTTTCCTACTCTCTACAACGATGATGTTCTTTTCTTCTTGCTTTACATTTGGAATGGTATACCATCGTGTTTTTCCTGCGCCAGTAGGACCAACGACGTACACATTCGAATGGTTTTCTTTTTCAAACTTGATTTCAGTAGCCCCGATTAACATTTCTTTCACCTATCTTTCGGATTGTAATTATAAAAACCATATTAGCAATATAGCTATCCATGTTGGAATGGCTAGTAAACATGCATTCTTACACCCTCTAAAAAAATGGAACGTTTCTTCCGCCTCATAAGAATCTTCCTGAAGCCTTTCTTGGGACAGATATTCCTTTGCCTTTACCAACTTACTATTTTCCCTTTCAAAAATATAGATTTGACTCATTCCTTCTCCAGACTTTCCAACCACCAAGGAGTGTTTCTTCAATGGCTGACTCATATCCCTTCTCCCCTTCCTAGCCCTTTCAGATATCGCTGATAGATACAGTGTTTCCTAAGAATAGAAACTAACTGTTCAATAATCCCTGTCCTTGTCATACGTTCTGAAGGATCAATTCTCTTAAAAATATGATACGATGGGTGATTCTCTCCAATTGACGTCATTAACTCTGCTACATAATCCTCTTGTTCGGTTGCTTTCTGTAGCAAGTCTAATGTCTGTTCTACATCAAAATACAGAAGCTCTCCGCGCTTTTTTTGAAAATACATCATACAGCCTGCTAATAATTCTATAGCCGATTCTACCCAAAACCCTTCTCGTTCCGCTGGTTTGACAAATGTTCTCGCAATTGCCATTGCCTGCATATATTCATCAATGTGTAAGGTATACTTTTTTCCTTTTCCAACTGTACCGCCTGCAAATCCCTTCTGGTTTTGGTTATACATGCTTACACCACGCATTTTTCTCCCTACCTTCTCTTTTAGATAATTCTCTCAACTGACACCCTCTATACTATTCCGTTTCCCACCAACCCTTTGTCGTTGAAAATCATTCATTTACTTGTGTCAAACAGTTACTTTCTCGGTAAAATACGCACAACTTTGTGCCGATTCATTATCCCGATTATCAAACAGATCTCGATACTGTACCATCATGTCCATCCATTCTTCTTTTGAAATTTCCTGTCCTTTGGCATAAACGATTCCTATATCCTTGAAATACGCATCAATTCTCCAATTTACCGTGTAACCACTGTCTTCTAATAAGCGCTGATTTCGTTCAAATGATAGAATCGTTTCTTTGTCAAATGAGCATCTGACTATATCTGTCAGATAACAAGATTCCCCATTTTTTAAGAAAAGACGTTGCTCTGTCAATTCCTGATCTTCAAACAATCGTTCCTGTCCGTTTTCATCAAATACTTGAAACAAAACATGGACACTCATAGAACTTACGTCTTCTCCCTTATTCACAATTGGTTCGTTTGGTATGAATACATAGTCATAACCTAATCGATATTTCACCACTGTACCTCACCCTTTCATACAATTGATATCCTACTCATTCGCCTTTTTATTTGTACGATAGGCACGAATTGCGACAAGCCCACCTAATAACATGACAACTCCACCAATCCACATCCAATATGGATTCTCTGCTTTTCCACCTGTCGTTGGAAGCTTATGTTCTATTTTCTTTGGTGCTGGTTCTGCTGCTTTCACAATTGGCTTTTCTTTTACAGGCTGTTCCACTATTTTTGGTTGTTCAGGCTGTGGTTTCTCTGGTGTCGGTGCTGGCACTTCAGGTTTTTGTTCTTTCTCTGGTTGTGTTGGATTCTCTGGTGTTTCTGGAGTTGGTACTGGTTTCTTTGCATTTTTCACTGTATGCTTAATGATTTCTCCCTCTTCTTTGATTTCAAAAGAGAATGTTTCTTCATGTAAGACATATCCGTCTGGTGCTTGCGTTTCTTTGTATGTGTACTTCCCGTACGGAATTTTGAATGTTGCAATTCCTTGCTCATTTGTCTTTCCTTTTACAACTTCTTCACCTTTTTCATTAAAAATCGTAAACTCTGCATTTGGTAATTTATTATTTCCATCTGTGATATCAACCTTAGTTAGTTCTAATTCCCCTGTAATCAGCTTATTCTTAGCAACTAATTCCATTGTCTTTCCGTGTTCTGTAATTTCGAACGGAATTGGCTCTTTTGTTAGTACATAATTTTCTAACGTTTTCTTTTCTACAAATGTATACATGCCAAACGGAAGGTTTTCTACTTGAATTAGTCCGTTCTCATCTGTTGTATGTTCACTGACTGTCTTTCCTTCCCTGTTTTGTAGAAGGAACGTGACACCTGCTAGTTTCTGATCCGGATTCTCTGCATCCACTTTCAGAAGCTGAACATGCCCTTTGACTTCTTTGTTTTCTACTGTGAAAGTGAGCGTTTTCCCTTGTTCGCTAATTTCGAATGGATATTTCGTTTCGTTTACAAGATAGCCTTCTACTCCTTTCGTTTCTTTAAAGAAGTACTTGTTGAAAGGAAGGTTCTCTACTTTTGCAATTCCTTGCTCATTTGTCACAACTTTTGTTACTTCTTTTCCATCCGCTGTATATACGGTAAACTCAACGTTCGGAAGGACTTTCCCATTATCACTCAACTTCTTGATTTCCACATTCCCTTTTATTTTGTGATTCTCCGCTGTGATGTTTGCGATTTCGCCTGTTTTTACTTCCACTGTTTGTGGTGTATCCTGTAACACGTAACCCACAGGACTTTTTACTTCTTTCACGACATAAGTTCCCATCTCAATATTATCTAAAGAGGCAATGCCCTTGTCGTTTGTTGTAATCGTTCCCATACACTTCTGGTTGCTAGCTAACACTTCAAATACTGCTCCTGCCAGTGGTTTCTTGTTTTCATCCACTTTAAGGATTTTCAAACCGCCTACCGCTTTCCAAAAGACTTGTAAATCCTGACTTACTTTCTCTTGACTACGTTCTAATAGAACCGTTGCATCCTGAATCACACTTGTACCTTTATACATCACCGCATGTTGATTGGTCAGGTTGGCAGTTACTCGTAATGACAATTCCGCACTATTAGAGGATTTTGGTACTTGTACACGGAATTTTTCATCTAGTTGGAATGTTTCTTTTGCTTCTCCCTGTTCTGTGACAACTCGTGTTCCAACTGGTGCTTCTTGCAATAGAATCTTATACTCACCTTTTTTTGCATTCGTTTCTACAGCATATGTTGTTGTTTCAAAGTATTCACCGTTCAATTTTGCTTCTTGTTTATCTGTTGGCTGTACATTCATATAAACATCTTGTGTGTCTCCTGTATGCTCCGCCGCATACGTAATGGCTTCCGTTGATTGTTCCACAGCTGCATCTTTAAATTGCAACTCACCTGTATTGATTTGCCCAAGTGCATGCCAAATGCTCAGCTGCGTGGCGTAATGAGCCTGTTGCCATGTAGAAACTCCTAATTGTTCAGGTGTTTTTTGCGGATATCCATTTAGTAGTACACGGTAGACAACATCATCCGTTCGTCCTACCTCTGGTAAATCTGTACCATTTGGAGACTTGAGCCCGTATACCAAGCAATACGCAATTTGACCACTGGCGTTTTTCAAAAGCTCTGTACGGACATTTTTTCCGTATTGTGGACTGTAAGCCCAATTCATCTCGTAATTTTCACGATGAATCACCTCCGCACTCGCAGATTTCATCGGAATCAGTACACTGATGAAGAACACACATAAGCTCATCAACAAGGCCAAGGATTTGGAATACACGAATCTTTTCGTCATTGTTAGTAGCTCCTTTTTGAGTATGAAATTTTCAAAGATCCAAATAGATTTAATATTTAAAAAATTCAGTCTTATTTGAACAAAAAAATATACTTCATGAACATAGTTTCTACTTGCAGTTAAAAATGATTGAAATCTTTCTTATTTCCTATACAATGTACATTGAATGTATATTATATAGGTATACTTATCAAGTTAATTGGAATTATGTGATTTTAGCTCGATAATACGTCGGAATAAATAATCTATCTAATGGCTCGCCTAAAAGGTCAGAAATTTTTTGTGCTCTTTTAGCTAATACTCCTTTTCTCCCAGTCTCTACATCATATAAAGTAGTTACTGGAATATCGCAAATAGTTGCAACATCTTTAATACTAAATCCTTTAGTTTCACGTATTTTACGTATTGTAGTCAATTCGTCACCCCCTTATTTACATTGTATTCGGCTTAAAGCCTAAAGTCAACTTAAATATAATTATTTTTTTAACTATTTTTTAATGAAAGGGCGGATTTATATGTTTGGCCAACGCCTAAAAGAATTACGCAAAAATAAAAAGCTAAGTATGAGACAACTTGGAGAAGTACTCGGTGTTAAACAAACAAATGTATCTAATTGGGAAAATGTTGGAACAGAGCCTGATTACAAAACCTTAATTAGAATTGCACAATTCTTTGATGTTTCTACTGACTATTTAATAGGTAATTCCGTAGAATTCAATGACAATGAAAGTAAAGAAAAGAGAGAAATTGCATTATTAGCTCAAACATTACATAAAGAACTTTCCAAAAATCCAGATCTCAAAAATCAAATTGAACAAGAACTAATACAATATGTTCACTTTCTAAATTATAAAAATAGAGGGAAAGGCATATAGCCTTTCCCTCTATTTCTATAAACCTTAATTTCTTAAGGTTTATAATTCAATTCTTATTTGTAAATTATTTAAAAAAACATTAAACTAGTATGTAGAAGTATCTCTTAAACAATATTAACATACTAAATATAAGTTGAAAATTTAACATAATTTCTGTATTATTATAATCAAAGAAAAAACAGAAAAAAAACCCACCGCACAGTTATTAATTGGTTCAGGTCGGCAAACTCGATACCAATTAATAACTCCAAAAGATAGGGTTTTAATTCACACTATAAGTATATGTGGTTCTTTTTTATGTCATACTTGATATTAAAATTATACCATAATACACATACAATGTGAATATAAAACCTCCTATTTTTCCGTAAATTTGCGGTGGAAAAAATAGGAGGTTTTTTTATGGTAACTAGTTTTGAAACCCTAAGTGCTAATGATTTCACTAACAATATTCAATTAGAAACAAAAACTTTAAAAACAAACATGAAATTTAGTAAAAAAAATCAAAAATCAAAATACCTCATGCATGGGCCAAAGTTCTTTGATGAGCTTCGTATATATTTAATCAAGAATAACGAACTTGGTGAATATGCTTTACCTTCATCTGCATTAGCTACTCTTATTTTACTTCACTTTAAGGTGAATGATTTAGGACGACTTCCTCGTGATTTTAAATTATCTACTATCGCGAACGAATCTGATATTCCCTATTCAACTATTCATACAGGTTTTCAAGCTTTGCTTCATTCTGGGGCTGTTAGAGAAATTTTTATTAACGGGAAAATTCCAGTGTATGAAATTTGCAACTATGCAAGATTCAATCGTACAGCAAAAGAAACAAAAGATAATGATGGGAAACTTTCATATTTTCGAATTCCTCATGCATTATTAGAGACTTCTATTTTAAAAGAGTTAGTTTCCCATCGTGACAGCAAAGGTATTATTGAATTTTTAGGATTATGTACCCACTTTACTCATCAATTTAAAAATAGTAAAAATTCCATTGAAGATTATTCTTGTGTTCGTAACATGGACGGCTTAAAGAAACGTTTAGGACGCAATGCGAAAAAGGTGCGAAACTACTTAAAAATCATCTCGCCAATTTTTAAATTTGATGCTGCTATACAAAAGGTGCGAAACCCACGTAAAGGACGGATAGCTCGCATACGTGAAAAAATCCAACAAATCGTTATCACTCAATTTACGGTTAGCATGAATCCTGCATGTGTGATTGAAAATGACCGAGCTGAAATTAAGCAAACTGAAGCTAAAATGCGTAAAGAAGCAACAGCCCGTCTTGAATCCATTGGCATAGCATTAACCAATAAAGATCGTAAAGACATTGTTGTTTCTTATAAAGGAGAAGTATCACGAATCGCTACATATATTAAAAACAAACAACTTCGTGATGATTTTATGACTTATACCATGAGTTATGCAATGGATCAATGTGAAAGTTTCTTAACACTTGGAGAAAAAATAAAATCAATCGGTGGCATGATACGAGCAAAACTGCGTGAATCGTTTATTCCATGGGCGGAACGATATTTAGACGATGATACACGTCATGCACTTGTACTGGAACTCGTTTCTCATGATATTGATGTACCTGATGCATTCAAACTTACTTAAATTTTAAAAATGAATAGATTATGAGCCTTGTTCAAAAAAATCACTAAGGACAGGGCTATTTGTCATGTTGAAATAAAATAGACAATCTTTCTATTACCCTATAATTCTAACAAACAGTAGGTTTGATTTTCCTTCCCCTACTGTTTTTTGTACTTCCATATACTAGATTACGTCTAAATACTTGTGGAATTGTTAGTAATTTATTAATTAAATTGTGTAAACCTTAATACATTTTTATAAAACTTGTGTGAAACTGGATAGTTTGTAGTTGTAGTTATGGATAAGTTAGTATTTCGATTCAATTTTTTAGTCAATTTATCTAACCTTAGAGCGACAAGAGTTTCCAAGCTTTTCTTTTCATCTATATAGTATTTGTATCTTTTATATTATTATTGAAACTTTTATATAGTGATTGAAATTATTACTTAATAAATGAATCTATACATAAACAAATGAAAAATTAATAAAAAGCGTATTTTTCATACATTTAAAATTTCATAGAAAATTTTGACAAACCTCGTAAATAGAATTAAAACTTTTAGGGAAATTCAACTAGTTTTAGCGAAGCACAAGGGTTTTCATAAATCCCTTAGAATTGCTACAGCAACTGACTTAATCTCTAAAAATTTAATTAGGAGTTGATTGTATGAGTCACGTAATCTCATTACAACGTCCACAACGTCTATTAAACAGTTCGGACGTTGTAAACAAGCTAAACATACCCCCAAGCACATTGCGGACATACACGGCGCATTTCAGACGTTTGGGCCATACATTCCAGAAAAAGAATGGCCGAATATGGTATTCAACCCGTGATGTAGAGCTATTTACAAAAATGATGGAATTACATACACAAGGTTTTGGGACAATTCCTGAATGTGTTTACAACGTTGTAAACAGTTCAAACAATAGTGAGGACACAATGGACAACTTTGACAGTCAAAACAAACAAATTAAACAACCTCAGGACACCTCTTCACCAATTGACACAGTAGATGAGATAGCAAGGATCAGGAAAGAAATGGAGGAATTGCGGAAATATGTCGATGAAAGCATAAAAAAACGAGATGAGTTGTTGCTACAAACACTACGGGAAGTATTAGATTCTAAACAAAAGAAGCAAAAAAAGAAACGCTGGTGGCAATTCTGGAAGTAAGCCAACCATCCCCAACCCCTTCCAAGCTTGGAAGGGAATCGCTCGGCGCTAGCCAGGCAAACAGGTTTGGAAGACCTTCAAACCTATTTGCATAGGTTCAAGCGTTTGGGATAGGCAAATCTGTCCATTCCTTATCCTCCCTCGAAAAGAACGCTCAGTCCGGTATCATGGACAGATACAATGTGTATTCCACCACTGTTTGATTGTGGGAACCGATGATTTTAAAAAAAGGAAACTCGAAATATAGCTTAGAGTTTCCTTTTTTTCTTTTTAATTAGTAAGGTAAAGGGCTGTATTCTGAATTATCCGTTCTAAAATCACAATACCGACCAACGATCCCGATTTTATTACGATTACCTTATAAGTCTTATCTTTTAAAACGCAGAAATAATGTATTTAAACCATATGAAAAATATACATATTATATATTTAATTTATATATCATCCCCTTTTAGGGTTTTGTACACTTTATTCATATACAATTTATATATTAAATATATGAATTGCATATGAAAAATAAATAAAAAGTGTATATCGGTATGTTTTTGGTTAAAGATAAAATATTTTTAATACAAAAAATATATATAAAATATATGAAATAAATGCGTGCTTTATTGAAATCTAAAGGCGGATGGTTTAAAATATAAAAAACGTATAAAAATTATATGAAAAGGGTGGTTTTTGAATATGATGATGAGAACAGTCGCTGATATCGGAAATAGTGAATTGAAAATGGTGATTAATGGTGGAAAGGTAATCAAACTACCAGATGTAAATAAGCGTGTATTTGGCCGCGTGACAAATAAAGAAGGAAGTTTGCAACAAAGTGTAACTAATTTAATGAATGAGATTTGTGTTCATGTAACAAGTGATGCAATTGAACGTGATGGAAAATTCTATGTAGGATATCGTGCTGCACATTCAAATGGTAAGCCTGATGCCCTTGATATTGAATTGGGAGATAAATATAAACGAGATATACCAGTGGTTAATGTTCTATCTGTTATGGCAACAAAAGCGGTTCAAACGATTTATGAAGAAGTAGGAGAATTATCAAAAAGTATAGAGGTACCTGCATCACTAATATTAGCCATTCCAGCTTCTGAATATGAAGGAAAGAAAGCTCGTTTCCTAGAAAGCCGTTTTAAAGAAAATGTGCATATTGTGATCGTGTACGTGGGTGAAGAAAAAGTAACAGTGCAAATCGAATTTGAAACTGTAAAAGTAACTCGTGAAGGTATTCCAGCTTTATATGCCATCTTTGAAGGGAATCAAGATATGTTCGATGACTTTAATAAGTTGTATAAAAAAGAAACAGATAGTAAAGAAAATGATAAAGAGGTTAAAAAAAGAAAAGCTAATCTATTGGTAGAGGAAAAAGTAAATGGTGAATATTTTAAAAATAAAAAAATTCTGCACGCTGATATTGGAGATGGTACCTCTGAATACATTTTTTCGAAGGGTTTAAACCCTGTTCCAGACGCTTGTTGGGGAGAAAAAAGAGGGATTGGTCATGCAATAGAGGGAGCAATTAAATTGTTGCAAGAAGAATATGAGGGTGGCGTAGATATCAATCGTCAACAATTCAGTGAATTAGTTACTGATCCTAATGATAAAAAACATGATAAGGCTGTAGAATTTTTAGAAGAAACTCGTTATATGCAAGCTCAAGGGATTTATGATGATATCGAAAAAGCATATGTTTATAAAACAGCTAGCCAAGCTGAAGTTCTCGCGGTTTACGGAGGAGGAAGCATTGCGCTAAAAGAAGATTTGTATAAAAAAGCATTTGAGTTTTGTGAAGTAAATGATATGCAATTACTGTGGATTTCACCAACTTATGCAACAGAAATGAATGTTAGAGGTATGGAGATTTTAAGTAAGAAATTGGCTTCTAAGGTGGCTAAGAAATGAGTAAACAGAAACAGAGAGAACAATACAATTGGAATTTTAAAAAAGAGACAAATCCCAAATTTTATGATTGGCTCAATGCACAAACGAATCTATCTGAATCGTTAATTACGTTAGTTTTACATTTTGTAGATCAGTACGGAATAGATGATGTAACAGATTATGAAGTATCGAAGAAAATGCAAAGAGATCTGTTCATGAAGGAAAAGTTTTATCAAGACATTTCAGCGTTGCTAGAAAACGCGAATATAAATAATTTTCATCAAAACAAGAATGTTCCAATTGCTGAAGTAAAGGAACAAAAAGTCGAGAAAGAAGAAAAGCATATTGAGAAAGTGGATATGAGCGAGAAAGTAAAAGCACAACAAGAATCAGAGTCAATTGAAGAGAAACAAAAAGCTAATGCTTATTTGGATGACGTTGATGAGAGTACAATATTTGGCGATTAGTTCAAGATGATAATTTTCGGGAATTGATAATTAATTTTTAGCATTTTGTACAATAGAAAGGGAGAGATGAAATGTATATAGAATTGGATTTCGTCATGCAATATTTAGATCATAAGAAGATGCCTTGTACGTTTGTGCTGTAAGGTGGGAAGTCGGTAAAGGGAATTATAGATGGGAGAGATACCTATACTATTTTTGTTCAAACAGAAGAAAAGACGCATTGTTTGTTTAAAGGCTCCATTATAGATATTATTCCAGCGGAGAAATTAGATTTGAAAGAAATTAAAGATATCACCTTTGAATGGAATCAAGAACAAATGAAGAAAAAACAAATGAGCCCCAAAAAATAATGTCAGTAAAAAATCCCTGTTCGTAGAAACGAAATTCTAAGACAGGGATTTTTCTTGTTGTATGGCTTTTATTCTCATAATTGTTGTGAGGTATGCTAAATCTTCTAAATAGCAATATTCACAAATTTTTTTGTTGGAAAACTGAAGTGAGGAGATTTTAATTTTGTGCATTTCTTCTTTATCCGAATGCTTGAACTCAGCGGCGGATTTTTTGATTTTACGTAACGTACTATAACTTAGGTGTTCAACTATATTATTGCATTTCATACAATATTTCATTGAACATCACGTTCCAATAGGAAACTTTTTATTTGAATCAAGGGAAGTCCTTCTTTCACTAAAAATTTTAAAAATGAAGAGAGGATTTCATCACTTATTGTGATAAGATATCTCTCTAAATACAGTTTGAAATTTACCTTTTTCTTCATCCCATTTTCTCTTACTCATAATGAGATAACGAACATAATTATTGTCGGATTTATTGTGAGCTGATATCATTATTTCATCTTTTTTGCTATAGCAAGATATATCATGTATTCTCCACGTCTTTTGCAAGTCAAATGAAGAATGTTTCAGATTTTCACAAGCTTGTTCTAGGTTACTTGCTTGGATGAATGAAAGTGTACTATCAAACATATTTAACACAACGTACGTTGTCAGATGCATGAAAATAATAATCCCCCTTTGTATGAGTATAGTTACTTAGAAGGTCTACAGAGCTACAGAAGAATGTTTGGAAACAGTATTGTTATTTTCATCTTCAGATGAAATATATTTTATTTGTTGTGCGCTAGAAAATAAATTCTCAATTTTTTCATTAACACGAATAGAAATTGATTCAAATAATACTTCTCGTTCTTCGATAGATAGATGCTCAATATTGAAATATTTTTCTGTTAGTTCACCAGTATCTTTACACAGCTTCTCTCTTTTTTTCTTTTCCTCAAGTTTCACTTTTCTTTTTAATTCTTGTTTTGCTTTTTTGAGTTGTTCTTCCTTTTCTAAAAGTATTTTTAATTTTTCTACGGTTTTATTACTCATGTAATCTACCACCTTTTATAAATTACTTTGTTAACCTACTAAGTATTTTCTTTTTTATGAAAACGATTAGGCATATTTGCTTTGATGTAATTAGAAAATATTTTAAATACTTCCTCTCGATCTTCAATTGTCATGTGGTACATATCGAAGTATTTTTCGCATAACGCACCTGTTTCTATTAATCGTTTCGTTCGTTTTTTTCTATCATGTTGCTTATCTTGAAATTGCAATTCTCGTTTTGTGATCTTTAAGTACTCTAATTCTCGTTCAATCTTTTTTAACTCTGTTTCATGTTTCATTTTTTATCACCTGAATTTCAGTAGATAGAAAAACTATGTACATCAATTATAATTTGTGTGGATAATAAAATCAATAAAAATAATTCAGAAAATTATAGAAAGAAAGAAGAAAAGATGGTAAAATATTCACTGTAAGGAACGTACAGTGCGCACTTACACAAACTTTCAGTTTGTACGTTTTACCAACCGAAATACATCGGTTGTTCCCTACGGGGTTTGTATAGTGGAAGTATCAAATTTGAGGAGGTGAGCTAGGATATGGCGATTTATCATTTAAAGGTAAAAACAATTTCAAGAAAGAAACAACAAAATGTAGTAGCGAGTGCTGCGTATCGAAGTGGTGAAGCATTGTATTGTGAACGAACAAAAGAAACCAAATACTACTCTCGTACCGTGCAACCTGAGACGCATATCCTAGCACCTTCTGAAGCACCATCATGGGTTTTTCGTCGTCAAGATTTATGGAATGAAGTAGAACGTTTTGAAAAAAGAGGAAACAGTCGATTAGCAAGAGAAGTGGTTGTAGCAATCCCGAATGAATTGTCAGAAGAACAACAACGAGAACTTGTTTTAACGTTTACACATGATACATTTGTACAACAAGGCATGATTGCTGATGTTGCCATTCACCGAGATGATAAAAATAATCCTCATGCCCACATTTTATTGACAACTCGTGAGATTTCTCAGGATGGATTTGTGAAAAAGAAAAATAGAGATTGGGATAAGAAAGAAAATCTACTTGCATGGAGAGAAGCATGGGCGAAGTATGCAAATTTGTCTTTAGAAAAAGAAAATGTACAAGAGAGAATTGACCATCGTTCTTACGAAGAACGAGGAATTGAGTTGTTACCAACAAAGCATATCGGTTATAAAGAACATCAGTTAGAGAAACGTGGGATTCGTACAGAAACAGGAGAATATAATCGTCGTGTGCAAGCCTATAATCAGCGTCTCATTTCCTTACAAGAAAAGAGACAATCGCTCGTTAAAGAACAACAAAAGAAAGAAACAGATTCGATTTCAAAAGTAGAGATATCCGTAAAAGGATATGTCGATCTTAATAAAAAAATCGAGCTTGTTACGAAACAACAAGAACGTTTACAAGATAGTAAATCGAAACAGAAATTACATTCTTATACATGGTTAAAAGAGCAAATTGAAACATCCGCTTATCGACAGTTAGAAGAGAAAAATCTGCACGTATATATTCAAGAACAACCAATGGAATTACAAGGTGAATATTCGGTTCGCATGTATGAAAAAATGAAAGAATTGCAAACAGAAGATATGGTGTCACTTGTAGAAGCGGTCGAGCGTGACATGGTTATGGAAAAGGTTGAAAGTCATCTGAAGCAATCTGTAACTTATGAACGTCTACAATCTCATGTAGTCCTGTTAGATCGTTGGGAAAAGAGTATGCAAAAACAGCAGAATGATGGACGTATTTCGGATACTCGTTTTGTGTCAAATATGAATATATTAGAAGCACAAAGAGAGGATACGAAACAAGCCATTCAGTGGTATGAATTGCAAGCGATGTCCTATCTTTCTCGCCAAGGATACAGCGTATATCTTCGTGATTGGAAGGAAGAAAAACACCCAGAAATTGCGATTCAATTGTTAGAAGAAATGAAACAATCGCCTTCACTTTCTATGGGCATGATTGTGCAAAGAGTGAAAGAAAATGAAGTGCTATCAGAAGCGGGAAAAATTATCAGAAAAGAAGTAACCATTGATGCCATTGATAAGCGTAGAAAGCAACTTCATAAATGGAAAGTGGCGGAACAAAAACAAAAACGTTCGGAACGTGTGGAACACATTATTGAGCAAGCAAAAGTGTTAGTGAAAGCTCGTAAGATTTTAGTAGAACGTTGTGAACAAGAGTTGAAACAATATCCGAAAACACAAGGGGTTATTCAATCATTAGGGATGACAGAAAATAGCCCTGTTATGAGTAAGTGGTTAAGCTGGAAACAAGAGACGGGAAGAGATGTAACAGAAGAAGAAAGTATATCTTATGTAACAAAACTTTCGCTACAGCAAAAAGAAGAAAAGATGTTACAGGAAGCCAAACAAGTATTACGGAAAGAAGTAACCTATCACAATGTGTCTGTGGCTATTGACCAGTTGCAAGAACAATTAACGAATACACCAATTAAGATCATATTAGATGAAGCTAGAACAAAAAGAATGGCATATGAACTTGCGATTGAACGAGCAGGTGAGTATCAAAAACTTTCTTCAAAGTGGAGAAAAACAAGTTCTCATCAATATCAATTAGAGAAATTAAAAACGTGGTTAACTCAAAAAGGAATTGATGTAAATAACCTAGCATATAGTTTACAACGAATGAAGTGGAATGTAGGGAAAATAGAGAAAGAAGCGCTTCGGAAAGAACGGATAGCGGAAGTGCAATTACCACTTATTCAACAAGCGAAAAAGGTATTGGAAGAACAAGCGATTCGTTATGTGGGAGAAACATATCCAGAGCTGAAAGACTTGTATACCCATCGTCATTTACTGAGTCAAAAAGAGCGACAAGTATTGGTTCAAATGAAACTGTGGAATGAAGAAAGTGGCACGGTGTATGATTTTGTGAATCGTCAAGGGAACTTGGAAGACCTACAAGATAAAATTATTCGTAAAAAATTGCATGTGAAGCAAAGTATTTCGCATGTATCAGCGGTGGTACAAAAATTTGCGAAAGTACACCAGGCAGAACAAGTCTTAGCACAAGCAGAAGAAGAGAAGAAAGAGTTAGAAACAAAAGGGAATACGTTCAAGCGAGTGGTACTACGAGATCAAACATTACTCAAAGAGTATCAGGCTGTACAGGAGCGTATTGAAAAGGCGAAAGAGGTTCTACAACTCAAGCAAGAGTTAGTCAAAGAAAATGGGGAAGCACGCCAAGCAGAGTTGGAAGAACTGAAGTTGTCGTATCATCAATTCCAAGAGAAAGAAAATCGTTTAGATGGTTTACTGGAAGTATCAGATATTCTGGAGCGTACGCGTCAAAAAATGCGTCAAGAAGCAAAAGAAAGAGAATATGAGCATCAACAAGAAATCAGAAGGCAAAAAATGAAACATAGAGGTTTAGAACTATAGAAGGAAAGGGTGAATAGCTTGAAACAGACAAAGGTGTTATATAGTGTCATCGGTGCTTTACTCCTTGTAGTGGGAGTTATGGTCGGAATCATCGTAGCCAAAAGCGGTGATTCCTCTCCTACGGAACAAGTAGCAAAACAGGAAGTGCAACAAACTTCTCAAAAGAAAGAGCAAAAAAAGAAATTAACAGCTGATGATGTAAAAGTCGTGGAGCAACGCACGAAAGAATATTTAGATCATTATTTATTTAAAAAAGATAGTAGGATATCGGATGAAACGGTACGTGGGATACAACAGAAATATTTAACGAAGCGTGTTCAAGAAGAATTATTGCCGAAGTATTCGTACCTTGCAGACTGGAGGGCCGCAACTAAAGAAGGGAATATACAAACTTTTCAAGTATTAGATACATACAGTCAAATCGATCAGCCAAATCAAACAATCACGACATATGTGAAATATAGTAAGCCTGCTACTGTGTATGGGCAAATGGTAGATATTGAATTTTGGATAGAGTGGATAGAGGAAAATAAAGAATGGCGTATCAATAGTAGTTCGAATTGGACTAATCGTTCTACAGGAGAAATGCTTCCCGAAGCAAAATCAATTTCCAATAATAAACGAACAATTGGAGAAGATGGGAGAGATATTCGCTTTGAAACCAAATAAAAAAGCGGTATGAAAATACCGTTTTTTTATTTGGTTAAATTCCTTTGCCGTGACCATATTGAATAAGAATTTTATTTGATTTTTGATCAATTCCTAGTTCTTGATTATGGTCGTTGGGTAAACCGAATGATAATAATCCAATACTCATTATTGTTAATATAGTAAATTTTAATATTTTCATTTTATTACCTCCCATTAATTAAGTGATTTTTTGGTAGTATAACTTTTATAAAAGAATTCGTTAGATTTTTCAGGGTTTTTTTGGTTTAAATAACGAATTGCTAATTCATCACTATAGAATTGAATGTCTTTCCATAGTCTATGCGGTTCTAGATATTCTATAGCGGTTGTTATGATATCTTCTAATTCTTCTAACGGTTTATTTTCAATGAAAGCCATGAGGATATTATAATGCTGTGTATATAGCTTATCACAGAAAGGCAAGCCTTTCTGTAATAAAAATAACGCTTGTGTGTGGTTATTTGATTTGTAATATTCACGAGCTAAAAGAAACATTGTTTTATAGTCTTTTTCATTTTCAAAAGAGTTCAAAAGGTGCTCTATAGCCAGATTAGGGCGGTTTTGTTCAGAATACAATAACCCTAAATTGTAAGTTACTTTTAAAACGCATTGTTGTAGATTGTGATTTTTGAACGTGTTAAGTGATGAAAGTAAATATTCTTCAGCCAATTGCCATTTTTCTAATGTTGTATAGGACATGCCTAGAGTGTTTTCGCAGGCAGCTATTTTTATTTCGTATTCATTATATTGAGAAAATAAATTAAGACTACTATTACTATGATGAATCGCTAATATAGGATCATCTAGATAGTAATAGTAAAGAGAGGCGCGATAATTAAATTCTGCAATTTCGCATTCGTCATCAATATATTTTAGTAATTCTTTGGCATTATCAAAATAATATTGAGCTTGTTGATAATCTCCAGTATTTGTACGGTGTATGAATTTGAAAAAATGATAATAATAGTTCAATTTAAAATCACTATCAAACTGTGAGATATTTAGTTCTAAATCACTTTGATAATCCTCTAATAGTATTAAGTACCTATAACGAAATAATAAGTATAACGTAGCTATTGGAGAAGCTGTTTTGGAAAAGGATACGTTAATTGAAGTGTAGTATTTTTCAGCTTCTTTTACATGTTGTTTTCGAATTAATGAATACCACTTTTCTAATTCGATTACTAATTGGTTGTTAGAACTAGATTGCATTAAATTCATTATGAGTCTCCTTTTTTAATTTTTAAGTCTTATTATTTTAACATAAAAATAATAATTATAATATTGAGAAAATTTAAAACTGTTATCGTTTAAAATTTCAACATGAAGAGTTAACATTTTTTAGTTATCTTATGGCAGATAAGAACAATTTTCTTATCATTAGATCTGTGAATGGCCCGAAAAAGCATTAATCGTTGCCGTGGGTCTAGTATTTATTTTTTGTACAACTTTAGTTTTCTTCTACTCCCTCATATGTATCTAAAGAACCTAGAATTTTATATGGATGGTGAGGATGTATGAGTCAATATCAAATGTTGTACAGCACACCGTATCTCTATTCTTCTCGTACATTGCAACAAATGTACAAAAGTACAAGAAAAGAAGAGGATGTAACAGCGATACAGGAGCACATGCTACGTCATGACGTGTATCTGGACCGACAGTACCGAGGTTATTATTATTTAAGTCAAAAAATTGAAGAAGATTTATATGATGATGAACATCCTGTCTCTTGGAATGAGTTATTAGAAGATTATCAGTTGTTTAAGGATTCCCAAGGGAATTTATCCATTCAACCGAAAGGATGGCGATAACATGACCATTGTAGGCGAATTAGGGGTTGTATATGGCGTGACAGGTGCAACCGTTATGGGTATTAAATTGCTGAAAAGAAAAGGGCTTCACCTTCCCGATTGGGTGCTACGTGCGGGTCTTAAATGCTTGTTGATTGGCACGGTCTGGTATGTGCTACGTGATATGCTCGATGTATTTCTACGCTAGTATTTCATCGGGTAGTTGAAGGGAGCTGTCGCAATGCATGGAAACAACTTCTTTCTTATGTACTACATAACCCCAACTACCTCTAGGGAGGTATGGAGTTTATGTTTTCGCTTTTGGTAATTCCAGTTACTTTTTTAACAGTAGCGTATTTTTTTAAGGGAAAAGAGCTAAGTGATAAAAAGAAAATCAAAGCGTTTTTTGAAATCACGAAAGTGTGTGTACAGCATAAAGGAGAAATGCAGTACCCCGTATTTTTGAAACAAACAGAGGATGATATTAGTACAACATTTGTCTATCGGCTGCCATTAGGTGTGCCGAGTCAGCTCATACAGAAGTTAGCGCAAGTATTAGAGGAAGGGCTGTATAAACCCGTCATGATTTCCTTTCAACGACGGGAGCTGTTTATACGGGTATTCCAGCAATGTATTCCTGAAAAATGGCATTGGTCCAATGAATTGTTACGAGAGAAGACATGGAACGTCATCATTGGAAGAGCGTTAGATCGAATGATTTATCATGATTTTGAAAAAACACCGCATATGTGCGTGAGTGGGATGACTCGTTTTGGCAAGACAGGTTTTCTCAAAAATATTATGACCAGCTTAATTTTACAGCAATCCAATCATGTAAAACTATATGTCATTGACTTAAAAGAAGGTTTAGAGTTTAGTCCCTATGGGGACTTATTACAGGTAGAAGAAGTGGCGGAGAATCCCATGCAAGCATTTGATATGTTGAATCGTATCCGTGAAAAGATGGTAGAACAGGTAGTACGCATGAAAGAATCTTATTTTACCAACATTGTAGATACACCAATCAAAGAACGCTATTTCATTATAGTTGATGAATCAGCGAACTTGTGCCCAACACAGGGATTGCCAAAACAAAAGAGAGATATGCTCTATATGTGTCAAGAAATGTTATCGGAAATAGCGAGGATTGGCGGAGCATTGGGGTTTCGACTGATTTTTTGCACCCAATACCCGACTTCTGATACCTTACCAAGACAGATTAAACAAAATAGTGATGCGAAGATTGGATTCCGCTTACCGACCGTAGTGGCTTCACAAGTGGCGATAGATGAAAGTGGATTAGAAGAACTTCCATCCATACCAGGGCGAGCGCTTTTCAAAACAGATCGTGTAGAAGAAATTCAAGTGCCTTATCTGTCCAATAAGGAAATGTGGAATGCATTAAAACAGTATAAGGTGGTGAAACAAATTGAAACATCAAAAACTGAAACAAAAAGCGAGACACATCGAGATTTTATCGAGTTTAAGTAAATTGGAATTTGCGTCTAGACGACAGTTGCAAGCCATTCATTGTCTAGGTAGCATTCGGAATGCCAATCGTATTCTGAAGGATTTACGCTCCTACTGTCATGTGACTTCGCACAACCGAGAGTATGTGTATTATCTCAATAAAAAAGGGATGGCACTACTCGGCATACAGGCAAAAGAAAGAAAAAAGAAGCATCAATTAGAACATATTTTATTGCGAAATGAAGCATGGATGTGGCTAGATTTTCCTGACTGGAAGACAGAGCAAGTCATCACTCTGCGCTATCAAGGGGAAGAAAAAACAATTGTTCCAGACGCATTTTTCACAAAAGACAATGTTCCTCACTTTGTAGAAGTAGACCGGCTACAGCATATGAAAGTGAATGAAAAGAAAATACAGTATTATGCTTATTTAACTAACATTTATCAGAAGCAACAACAAATTAAGCCCATCATCATCTTCTGTACGATATCTGACTGTAGGGAAAAGCAATTAATGAATTATGCTATGAAATATGGCGTATATATGCAAACATACCTACTACAGGATGTCGTATAAACAATTGTGTAATTTCTCTAAGCCCAAAAATCAGTGTAATCAACATTTTTTCCTGTTAATTTACGAAGAGCCCTAAGTATCTTACTAGCGTTTTTAGCGGTTGGAGAAACACTACTTATATTACAAACGCGACTAAGTGTAGCTTCTTTTACACCGCTTACTTTAGCTACTTCAATTTGTTTGAGATCATGAGCATCTATAAATTTTCCTAACTTAGAACGGGGCTTTTTAAACCAAGGCATTGGGGCCACCAGCTTTCTTTTAATTTATTAATAGTAACTTGTCCATAAATTTCATTTTTTAAACTTAAAAAAATAGAATAATAAAACAAGTAAGGCATATATTATTAATAAAAGTGAATGAAATATGTAATTATTTTGTGGAATATAGCATACATATTAATAGCTACAAGTTGCGACTACACTGAAGTATAAATTGCAACTTGTTGTAAAGGGTATGCTAGTAAAATAAAAAAGCGAAAACTCTTACTCTCGCAAGGGGTTTCGCTTTTTGTATGAAGTGAGGGATTGGAGATGGTTAAAAAGAAAAATAATAATTTCACGTACTATAATGTAAAAGCATGTAAAATAAGAGAGAACCATCTCAAATAAGGGGTTTTCTCTGTCATCCTATCGATATTTGCTGTATAATAAGGAAGATCAATTAATATGACTTCCAATATGCGGAGTTTAACATGTTTCACTTTTTTCATAGTAGCTTCAACAAAAATCAAAATCCCTATGGATAGCAGGCACACAATACTGACGTTGTATTGTATGCCTGCTCTTTTTTTAGTATAGGTAAGGCGTAGCGAAGCACACAGTCTTGGCAACGGAATGGCTATAGAATAAGAGAGTAGTCGCGAGGTGTGTAAAGGGAATCCCCTTGAGAGTCACATGCATGTTTCATGCGATTCCAAGGGGATTTTGTGTAGGAACACATGATGAATTTTCCAGTATTCCTCTATATGAGTATATGATATAATCAAGGGGTTCCGTATATTCCATTATATTGAATACCCATAACAAATGCCTACAAGCAGGGGGCATTTGTTTCGATTTTTCCCTTCAGGTAAGCTAACGACCTGAAGGGTTTTTATCGTTAGAAAAGGGACAGTTGGATGGGTTCATGTTCTTCTTTTTCTTGATTTGTACAAGAGATATGTCGATTGTATCCCTTCCCTAATCTTCGCTGCATTTCATCATCTAGTAATTGAATCGCACGCTCTTGTGAGGCTGTATACATGACTACTTCTTGTGTCGGGTATATTTCTCCACTTGGTGCTACGATGGTATAAGAAAGTGTATAGGCACTAATTTTCAAAAAAACGCCTCCTTATTGCGCATAATAGTGAAAGCAATAGAATACATACGTGATGAGGACACCTACAAATATGATACCGTATAATTTTAATCCGATCAGTGCGCGTTTAGAAAAAATAGATAATCCTTTTTTTAGAAATGTAAATAAAACACCAGCCAAGAATAAGACAACAGAACCACTTATGAGAAAACTAATCAATATTTTCACCTCTTTTTTTGTGTATGCTGTATGATTGGTTATAGTTCTTCCAAATCTGTTTCCATCATGTATACAGGTGCAACGTGTTCTTGTTCCAGCAAGGTTTGCAACGGTTGTTGGAGTTCAAATCCATCTCCCGACTCAGCCAGCAGAAAAGACTTTGAAAAGTTGTTTCCATCCACAGAATAGCTCACATCAAATAGGTACATACTCACTGTGCCACTTTTTACAGGATTTGAATGGAATGGGTTTATATTGCTCATGTCGAACAACTTGGCGTCCATCAATTCCAAGTTGGAAAAAGGATTCCATTTCAGAAATATCTACCATACTAATATGTTCAAGTACCTTTACAATGTATCCTGTTACTTGCAGAGAAAGTTATGACGGTAAGAAAATGTTACATAATCCCCAACGTTAATTTTGTTAATGCTTCCATTAGAAGCCATAGTAGACACCTCCCATCACGTACGTGATTGTGAATAGAATAATAGGTGCAAGAAAAGTACCGAAAAAGTATAGTTGAGACTCGTTACAACCATCAATTCCAAACTATTCACACAGTGCGTAATATTTGGTAAGTAGCTTATTTTTTTGCGTCTGAGGTGTCTGTTGTGGTCTTTCAGAATGTGATACAATAGCTTCATCATTTTTAATTTGTAAAGCGTTTGACATATTTGTCATCCTTTCTGAATGGAAATGATATTGTGGAAAGTCCTCGCAGTCTTGGTGGGTGCTGAGGGCTTTCTATTACCTTCTTTTTTCTTTACCATAAAGACGTTCCATCGCTTCAACAGTGAATAAATATTCTCCACGTTTGTTTCCGGGTTTCAGGAAATATTTAATTAATCCTTGTGTTTTTAACTCGTCGATTATAGAACTATTTTTAATCCGCATTCGTAAGGTGGATTCGTTAATATTCCATCGATAGCTTGCTTCGTTAGTGGTCATAACATCTTGTAGTTTCATGTCATTCATGTGCATCTCCTATATGTTGTAAAGGTCTAATGTCCTCTTTTTCCTATATTATAGGTCTATTGTAATGACTTATAAGTCAATTGTGAATTGATATTTTCAAAAAATTATATTTTTAATTGAACGAACTTGAATATCGAGATAAAATAATGCAATGTGACAAAATGTTCAAACAGAAATGGAGAGAGGCATCGCATGTATCCCAAATGGATTGACAAAATGGCATTTTCAAAAGCACATCAAGAGTTATTAATTCAGTTGTATAGAAAGCAAATCACACGAAGAGAATATGATTCTTTGGTGAATGAGCTATATGTTTTAGAAACAAAGGGGATCTCAAAATAAAACATAAAAAAATTATTTTGAGAGGTTTTTGATATGGAAATAGAATGGAGTGAACTGTAATGAGGGGCAATAAAAAAGAAGAGCAAATACAGAAATTCATACTTATGCAAGAAGAAATCCGGCTATGGATTCAATATGTATTTCAGCAATGGGAGAGCAAGAAACAGGAACAGTGCAATTCATTTCCCGAATTAGCGTATATAGAGACAGTAGCATTTGAAAGCTCAGAAGCATATTAAGAAATACAAAGACTTTCTGTAGAATTGATGCGAGACATGACAACCTATAAAAGAGAGAAGTTGTTGGTACAAGTAACGGAATTGCATCAGCATATGCAAAGCATTGTGTCAGCTGTCCTAGAAACGATACAAAAATATTCTGTATCCTAATATAGAGCGATATCTCATTTGAAAAAGTGTTGTAAGTGAACAGTACGTAATAAAAAAGAGTAGCTAATAATGGCTACTCAAAATGGAATACATATTATGGATGATTAACAGTGTTCTCATATAAGTTGTACTTTATACAAAAGGTTAAGAAAATTATAGGTGTGTGCATCCTTTGTCTGTTTTATTTTAAACATGCTGTTTCGATTTGAATGGAAAATTGATATTGCTCGTGTGATTCTTCTTCTAACAGAGTAGCAAGGGCTTGTAATTGGTGAATGACTTTCTGTTTTGATTTACGACCTGTATAGTGGATATGAAAGGATTCTGGAATAGAAGACTCTATCGGTGCTGACGGAATTGTTGTCGGTTCAGTTTCTGGCATTACGGGTACTTCTTGTATGGGAATGGTTGGTGGAAGTATTTGCGTTTGAGCTAGTTCGGTGGAATGAGTATATTGTAGATTGCTAGGTGTATCTTCTTTGGGAGTAGTCTCTTCTTTCCCTTTTCCTTTTCGTTTTGCCTGCATGTGCCCTTGGGTTGTAATTTCATGTTTTTTATACAAATCATAGAGTTTATTTTTATAGGTTCCTAATCCTTCTAAGATTTCTTTGATTGAAAAGTGCTCTTTCCAATATTGTAGTCGCATCTTTTGTTCTTCCACAGGTAGTGCTTCTAAAGAAGCCAATGGCAAGAATGTGTTGAGTTCCTCAATTTTTACGATTTCTGTCAATGAAAATCACTCCTCTTAAAAATTGATATGGTGTACAAATTCTATATGAGAACAAAATCTCCTTTGGAAAAGAATGGGTGAGTCGAAAATTAAAAATCTTTTCTTATAGCGCACGAAATATATTGTGAAATTTCAGAATATTTACTTTTAATTTATTTCCTGCTGTGATATGATGTTTCCAACCCTTTCGTATGACATGATTTGACACGTTTCGCAAATAAAAAGGGAAAAGAGGAGGAATATAAGTATGAAACGATATAAGGTAATCAGTGCTACAGCTTTAGCAGCGATGTTAGTAACAGGTTCATCTACATTCGTATTTGCTGCAGAAAAAGAAACGACCACGCAACAAGTCGTAGAAGCATCTCATGTATTCTCACCCCATTTTATTGAACAAACGAAAAATCTAGATGCTATTCCTATGAATAATCTCGATAAAGCGGTTCAAGCTGCTTTGTTAGGACCTGAAATAAAAAAATTAAAAGTATTTGACCATGAATTTAATGTGAAACCAGCTTACATTTCGAAACTAGGCAATCAAACTATCGTAAATGGTCAAATTTCACATCATTTAAGTTTTCGTTTAGATGATCAAGTCTATTATCGCTTTGTAAAAGAAGATGGGGTAATCAAAAATTTAGAAATTAAAATCGATCGTGGTGGATGGACAAAAATTACAGCACCTATTGGTGCAATCATTGCTCAATATTTTGGCGTTCCGATTACACCAGATCTCCTATCACAAATTGGCCAACAATTAGGAGCTTTAACAGATGGAAAATGGGAATATGCTTCGGAAGCGATTGTTGCCGCAATTGGTTTATATGTAGAATAAACGGTATTAATTTCTTTTATATTATTTCATAACAAAAAGGTGGGTTTTACCCAAAAACTACTTGCTTGTTTCTCATATAGTTCGAAAAGTGTGGAATGGAGATATGCAAAGTTACATATGACAAACGCTCCATCAATCGTATAAGATAAAGCAAATATGGCAAAAAGAAAAAGTTTCAAAGGGGAGGAATTGAGATGTCAATTGCAATCGCAGTCTTAACATTCATTGGAGGAGTTGCTCCATTAGTTACACAATTGTTAAAAGCATTTATGTAGTTTATCGTTTCTAACATGTTGAAAACGTGATAGAATATGATTGTCTGTTATTTGTTTTGGTTCTGGTGCAAATAAAGGATATATCCCAAAGAA
>NZ_JBBOUP010000002.1:0-122076 GCF_038006145.1 Bacillus sp. FSL H8-0492 | reverse complement strand
ATAATTTCTGGATTACTCGAGGCATTTCCAATTAAATTCCCATAAGCCGCCACGACTCGATCTTGTTCCATTGTTCCAAGTCGAAAAGCGGGGTTGCTTGCGATTGCTTGTAAAGCAGGTAAGCATGTATCATGAAACGTTCGCTCATTGAGATAGGAAAGTTCTTTATAGTAATAGCCTAAATAAAATCCGGAACGCAATACTTCCACTAACGTCTCTATTCCATTTGAATTGGTTGCGGTATACGTCGCTCCTTTTTTTTCTAATGCTTGCATTAAAAATTGGACACGATTTTGATCTTGATAGAATGCAAGAGAGTCGGCATTAAATTGAAATAAATCCGTAATGTCACTCCAACGTATGGTCGAAAGTATTTGTACGAGATTTTCAAAGCTAAGTGCTTGTAATTGTGCCATCGTATATGTTTGTTGAGCGGCTGGTGTAGTAGTGAGCGTTGCAAAGTTTATTTTTTCATTAGGTGGTTGAATCGATCGGTCGATTTGAAATGGTGTAGGGAACAAATTTGAAGTATATGGATATGGTTTATGGAAAGTTTTTTGGGACATATATTGTCTTTTGATTTTTGATGAATTTACATGGAAACCATATGGGCTTGGATTAGGTGGTGGTACCAATGAACTCCCAAGCATACCTTGCGCTACACTACTAACCGGCCTAGATACGATTGGTTTACTAGAAACTTGTATAGAACTTGCCTGTACAACATGTACGGAACCTAACATCGTACAACACAACAACATAATTATAATCTTACCTATACGTTTCATCCAATTCCTCCATTTCAAAAACCAAAAATTCTAGCTGACTGTCACATGATAGTTGAGATTTTTTCATAGAGTATGGAAACCAAATCGTTCGACTATGGAAATACTTCATGAAAAACATAGATGGTTTTCATAAATATCCCTCCATTCTTCTTTTTTTGTCTTGTTGGGATTACACCAATATAAAGGCATCTAACTTGTATGATCTTTTTGCTTATCATTTATTGTTTTAAAATCATCCCAACAGTACTTATATATGGCAAATCATTTTTTTAACCTGTACCAGTGTATTGAGAAATATAAAGTGATGAAAACAAGACGCGATTTTGCGGGGGCCATCGCTATTTTTATACCTTTCTTCTTAGAACGCATATTGATATGTATAATACCGTTATAAATAGATTATCATAATAATCTGATGTAGATAAAATACAGAAAAGAAATCCAGGAGCACTCTTCTGCTTGTAGAATCACAATACATATTTTATTTCTTGATTGTACATAGAACGTATCATTATACGTGTTAAAAAAATTTATCCTGTACATGTAAAATACAGCTTCTGTTTTCTCAAGGATTCAAGTTGCAGATGTCTCTATTTTTATCTTGCTACATTACTCTGGAAACTGGAACAGACCACGTTTTTTCAATTCTCTATATAGATTACTCACATGACATCCAACCTTTTTTGCGATATCTGGATAGGCTATTCCCTGATTAAATAAAACAATTGCTTGTTGACACTTTTCGTCCCATATCTCTTCTGATGTTGGTACTACCGTTTTTCGTTTCTTACAGACTTTCACTTTATTCGACATCTCCTTGTATATATGTTCCATTCTGTACATGCTATTCGTAAATGAAATGTATAGAAAAATAATAAATTTACAACATGGTACCATTCTAAACAAAAGGAGAGGCTAAGTGCCCCTTCTTTTTCTACTCATTGTCTTCCCTTATTTGGATCACTACCACCGACAATAGCAAAGATACGTTTTGCTATATTTGTATTTTCTTGAACACCGGAGAATACATATTTACCTGGCCCAAATGCATATACATTCACATCTTCACCTGTATGTTCACCCGTCGTCCAACCTGTAAGGGAACGCTTAGTAAAAATAGCTTCAATGGCATTATCAATCTCGGTCACATCCTTTGATGGCGCGACATTTTGTACAGCAGTTATTTCTTCGGGCGTTAATGGTAGATCAATATATATGTCTTCACACCCGACGCCATCGCAGTCGCTGCTGATGCAGAATCTGTAATGTTTTCATGTTCATCTTCTGAGTAAGTTTTTTGTGTACCTACAAGGTATGTATCAAATGCAGTTGATTTCATTTCAAACGTTTTCGGATTACCTTTCATATAACGGTGCGCTGTCATATAGGAAGGACCCATTCCATCCCCGATTAATATAATCACATTTTTAATCTTCGTATTGCTCTCCTTTTCTTCTGCATTCACCTCACTAAAGCGTGTAATATTTCATGTCACGACCGAAGTAACTGTTAACGACGTCACAATTGCAAATGGCCATGCTTTATTTATAAATTTTCTCACAATCTTGTCCCCCTCAACTTAAGTTACTTTCACATATTTTATTACACTAATACCTCAAAAAAAACGGGCAAAACCTGCCCGTTTTTTTGAGGTATTCCTTGATCTTTTTACAATTTATAAGCATTCCATTTGGAATCCTATTTTCCACCCATGATGACATGCCCCATCCCAAAATACTATTTTGCAGTGATACGGGACTTAAGGTAACCAATAAGTAGTGGATGCTGTTCCTTGATATTGCTGATTTTTATCATAAAAATCAAATCGAAGTTCTTGTACATGTGGATAATTGATATATCGCATGTATTTATACATATACCATCCTTTTAAATTGTTTGTATTTTTTAGGAATAGGTCGCTCATTTTTTTTGGTAAAACCAATGGTCCTGGCGCATCCATCGCTCCCTCTGGAGCTAATCGAAGATAGACAGTATTATTTTTTTGAAAGACTTGTGTGATATCTAACCATTCCGATCCTGTGTATTGATACGATGTAGAACTACCTAGCTGATCTTGTGATTCCTCTACAACTTGTCTTGAAGAATAATCTATAATATTTTTCCCTGCCGGTAACGCCGCCGCAGAACAGGGGGCCCCTATCATAAAACTACAACAAGCAAGTATACCTGGAATAGGGGTACAGCCGAGATACGTGTAAAAACAGGCCACAAGCTTACTTTTATTTCCAATGCGACGTAAGTATACATCGCATTTTATACTTTTAGAGAACATTGCATATGCTCATGTATTGAAAATGTCCTTTGCTAACTCCGCATTTCCTTCTGTTCCTCCTTTGAATTCATTACTATAATTTTAAGTATAGTAATAAATTAAGGAGGAATATATTTTGAAAACAAACAAATGGTTACGTACAATTCCTACAGCATGTTTATTAAGTTCCGCTATACTGGTATTACCAACTTCTTCATTTGCAGCAACTGATATGAGTAGTTGTAGTAAAAATGATTATTCTCAAAGTTGCGTGGAACAAACAGATCCAGGTGTAAATAATCGAACTCATGCGATGTATGAAACGATCAATAGGTTAGTAGAAATGGATGATTTAAATGAACAAACCAATTGGAGCGGAAAGAGTTGGTATAACTTTATTCGCTTTAATTATTTAATTTTACCAAGTCAAGAGCAAGATGTTTTAAATCAACTAAATTCAATTCCAAAAGATAATGTGGAATTAAAACAAGTTCTTAAAGCCTTAAATGGGTATCATAATCGAACAAATACAATTACGGATACCAACACACTACAGATTTCAAACGTGAATGTAAATAAATATATCGAAGACCCTAAACCAGATCCTAACTCAGATCAATATAGAGAAATTAATACAAAAGCAATTAATGAAAGTTATAGTCAAACATTAACAAAAAAAACACAAAACATAACGGAAAGCATGCAATCAAGTAAACAATTAACCGTCACGCATAGCTTGAATACAGGAGCTAAGGAAGGGTTAAAATCTTCAATCGGCGTCAGTGTACCACTGATTGGTGAAGTAAAAGGTGAATTATCATTTGAATATTCCGTAAATTACGGTTATACAAATGCATCTGCGACAATTGATACCATCACACACACTGTCACCTCTCCACAAGAAGACATCTCGCTAGCTCCGCGTACAGGTGCAGTAGTAACTGCAAAACTAAGTACACCTGTATATAAAACAAAATTATTAGGAACTTCTAAAATTAAAGGATATTATACAGATCAAGTTAATAGTTATCCAACTTGGGTACAACTAGGTATCTATAATAAATTTAAAGTGATTTCTCAGCATAACCCAACAGTTTGGAATAAGTTGAAAGAATTAGGATTTTCTCTAGATGACCAAACAAAAGAAGTCATTTTCAATGGTGTGATAGATTTAACAGACCGTCATGCACCAGGATCTACGTTTGAATCTCGTACTCAAATCTATGAATTAGATGCAAACGGAAATATTAATTACAATAAACCTGTAGGTAAACCACAAACAAAAACAGGACAAGTTCAAAAATCCAACGTTTCCAACTCTACATCCCGATTATTACTTGTAAAGTAATGTTGTTAAGGTGTGAAAATCTATACGGATATAACTTGGAAATATTTTGAATAGTAAAAAGAAACAGTGACGATTAAATTCACTGTTTCTTTTTATCTAACCGTTTAATAATTCCCGTCATTTAGATTTTTGTGAATATGTCCAATGAGAGATACATTGAAATTACTGTGTAACATCCCTTAATAACTAGCCACCTCATATTTTATTCTGTAGACGGTTTGCCTTGTTATGCCGTTTTCTTTTGCAATATGAGAAATGGCTTCGCCATTGTTTAACATTTCAACCACCCGATTATATACCAACCTTTTTTGTGGATCTTTTGCTTTTGGAGAATAGAGGGTCGGTCTCCCTTTATAGACACCTTTCTGTTTAGCAATCGAAATTCCCTGTGCTTGTCTTCTTTTCGTTTCTGCTCGTTCTTGTTCCGCAATCATAGCTAAAATTTGAACGATTAAATCTTTAATAAATTTGTCTAATAAGGAATTCCCAATAACTTCTGCCATAATAGGTAAGCTCGTGATAATTAATTTTACTTCCCTTTTCTTTAAATAATTAACAGTATGAATAATTTCATCATAATTACGTCCAAGTCTATCAATTGCTTCTACCATAAAAGTATCTCCACTTCGAACAAATTGTAGCGCCTCCTGAAACATTTCTCTATTATGAACAGATGCTCCAGATTTTTGTTCCGTAAATATTTTTTCCGCTCCAAATTCTTTTAAAGTTTCTATCTGTCTATTTAAATTTTGATCTAATGTGGAAACTCTAGCGTAAGCAATTTTCATTTTTCAAAATTCACCTCATTTTCCATCCTATTATCATACACCCTAATCATACGTTCGAAACTGAATGTTTTCAACAACTCATCAATGTACGATTAGAGTCTACCCATAATAGACAATTTTAAATGTTTTATCGTAAGATGAAAGAATCAACGATTCCATTGCGATAATTTTAATCAGGAGGAATACCGGTGACTTCAATTGAGCGTACCGCATATCCCAGGTTCAAACAAAATATATCTAAGAAAGAACTTGCAACAATTTATACGGTTACACATGAAGAAAATATATTTGCACATCGTATAGCCCGTGGAGAAAGCTCCGTTTTTATTTGTTTAGTTATGTTGAAATCTTTTCAGCGGTTAGGATATTTTCCACGACCTAAGGAGATCCCGACGATTGTGTTGCAACATATTCAATCCGGTCTCCATATCCCTGATGAAGTAGAGATTAAATTCAATTCAAAAGTGATGTATCGACATCAAAAAGAAATCCGTCAGTATTTACAAGTTTCTACATTTGGAAAAGATGCTTTACATGTAGCAACAAAAGCTATTTATAAAGCTGCCTATGTGATGGATCACCCACCAGATTTAATTAATGTTGCCATTGAAGAATTAATTAAAGGACATTATGAGTTACCAGCATTCAGCACTTTGGATAGGCTTGTTCGTCGCGTCCGCACGTTAGTTAATAATCAATTGTGCCATACGGTTATGAACCGATTATCAAATCAAGAAAAACATAAACTGGATGAGTTATTACGCACTTCACAAGAAACCAAGCATTCCAGTTTTAATTATTTTAAAGAACTACCTAAAAGTCCCTCAATATCTCACATGAAAGAGCTACAAAACAAATTAGATTTTATTACATCGTTTATGTCAAACATCGAAGAATTGTTAAAAGAAGTTCCAAATTCTAAAGTCAAAAATTTCGCATTAGAAGCATTAGCTTTAGATGCATCGGAAATGAAAGATTTTACTATGGCGAAAAGATATACACTCCTATTATCAGTCATTTATCGTTCGCAAATTATAACAAGAGATCACTTAATAGATATGTTTTTAAAAAGGATTGCTAGGATACATAAAAAGGGAAAAGAAGAATTAGCTCTTTTGCGAGAAAAACAGCGCTCGATAAGTGAAAATCTTATTTATATATTGAGTGAAGTTTTACATACGACTCATATGCATGACGATACGAATATAATAGGAAGTGAAATAACAGAATTATTCGAAAGAAGAGGTGGCATAGACTCTTTACAACAAGATTGTTTAGCCCTTTCTTCGTATAACGGGAATAACTATCTTCCTCTACTAGAAAAATTTTATAACAGTCATAGAAAGACCTTATTTCGATTGATTTCATTATTAAAATTAGATTCAACAACTCAGGATGATTCTCTCATAAAAGCTTTACAATTTTTATTGTTAAATGAAAATCGAAGGGTAGAACACCTTCCTACTAGTATTGATTTATCATTTGCTAACGAGCAATGGAAACAAACTCTTCGAGTTGGAAAAGGTTCTAATTTATTGTATCGTAAACGGCTTGAAATCTGTATATTTTCCTATTTAGCTTCAGAATTAAAGACAGGTGATGTGAGTGTACAAGGTTCTGAAAAATACGCCGATTATAGGAAACAGTTATTATCTTGGGAAGAATGTGAACCGTTAGTTAAAGAATATTGTAAAGAACTTAACTTCCCTTCCTCTCCTACTCAATTTGTTAAACAACTGAAACAGAACTTAACTTCTGTTGCGAATACGGTAGATTCAAATTATCCGAATAATGGCCAGGTTATGATAACAGAAGATGGGGAACCAATTTTAAAACGATTTGTACGAAAAACTGTGTCAATAAGTAGCAAATTGTTGGAAAAAGAAATTATACAACGCTTACCTGAGAGAACTGTATTAGATATCCTTTGTAATGTAGAACATTGGACTCATTGGACAAAACATTTTGGTCCTTTATCTGGTTCAGATTCTAAACTAGAAGATCCAACGGAGCGTTATATTGTGACTACATTTGGATATGGATGTAATTTAGGTCCTACACAAACAGCTAAACATATGCGTAATACAATTACACCTCATATGCTTTCTTTTGTGAATCGCAGACATATTCATATTCCAAGATTAAATGCAGCACTTCAGGATGTTTTAAATCAATATCATACATTTAGTTTACCAAAACTATGGGGAACGGGGAAAATAGCTGCAGCTGATGGAACAAAACATGATATGTACACAGAAAATTTAATATCAGAATACCATATTCGTTATGGTGGGTATGGAGCTCTGGCCTATCATCATGTTGCGGATAATTATATTGCTCTTTTTAGTCATTTTATTCCTTGCGGTGTTTGGGAAGCAATCTATATTATTGATGGATTATTAAAAAATAAATCTGATATTCAACCAGATACCCTTCATGCGGATACACAAGGACAGTCCACCCCTGTATTTGCCTTATCTTATCTATTAGGAATTCAACTTATGCCTAGAATTCGTAATTGGAAAGATTTAAAATTTTTCCGTCCAGATAAACATACGCAGTATAAACATATAGACCCCTTATTTAAAGATGTAATTGATTGGAGGTTGATTGAAACTCACTGGAAAGACCTGTTCCAAGTAGTTGTTTCTATTAAAATGGGAAAAATACTACCTTCAACACTTCTTAGAAAGTTAAGCAGTAATAGCAAGAAAAATCGATTATATCAAGCATTTCAAGAGCTTGGAAGGGTAATTCGGACAATCTTCCTTCTTCAATATATATCGGATATGAAACTACGTGAACAAATTACAGCTAGTACAAATAAAGTTGAAGCCTATAATGGATTTTCGAAATGGCTGTTCTTTGGTGGCGATGGTATTATTATGGAAAATGATCCAATCGAACAAGAAAAACGTATAAAATACAATGAGTTAATCACCAATTCTGTAATTTTTCAAAATGTAGTAGATATCACAACAATTTTATGGCAACTAAAAAATGAAGGTTATCGCTTTTCACGCCAAGATTTAGAAAGGATAAGTCCCTATATAACTAGACATATCAAACGATTTGGTGATTATGTAATTGACTTACAAAAGATCCCTCATCCAATAGAAGAAGAAATACCTCTATAAAAGAAATGGGTCATAGTTGGAAATAAAAGTAAGCCTATGACCTATTTTTACACGTATCTCGGCTGTACCCCGAATAACAATAGATTTATTTTTTCTTAATTGCATCTTGTGAAACCCCTCCAATAAAGTATTGTATAGCATATAAAACCATACAATAATGAATTTTAATTTACTAGATTCCAGAGGTTGAGAAATATCTGACGGAATAATCTGCGTACCAAACAAAGATAACCAGAATATTTCACCATTTTATTCCATCAATATCAAATGATTTTCATAATCCTAATACCTGTATAGTCTCAATTATTTTTTTATCTGTTACTTTATAATAAACTTCTAAACCTTTTCGTTCATACGATACAATTTTAGGTATTTTTAGTTTACTTAAGTGTTGTGATACGACGGATTGAGGTAAATATATAAGGTTTTGCAATCCAGAAACATTTAAAGAACCCCTAGTAATCAATTTTTGTACAATCAATAAGCGCATAGGATGAGCTAAACTTTTTAAAATTTCGGCATGTTGCTCATAATCAATAGCATCCATTTGAAATATTTTCGCCATAAACTACATCTCCTTAAAAATTAATACTGAGGATACTTATATATCATGGAAAAGGTATAACAATAGTACATGGCATGTGCTTGATAAAATAATAAAATATAATTTTTATCTTTGATGTATCGGGTGACATACTAGCACTTGAAATCATTTTTTTTATGTCTTAAGAGAATCCCCTAATAATAATTCAACAAATTTACTACCATTATCGTTATACATATATCCCTAAACAATATTTTTATATAATAATAAATAGTATTAATTATTGAGAGAGAAACGAGCAATGGTGTGGTAGGTTATGTAGCCATTCTAAAATAAACCATACTTTTTTAGCATGGTTTATTTTAGAGGTCCCTATCACTTTAAAATGCTGATTCAGGTGTTTCTATATGTACCCATACATAGAACGTATCGATAATGGAAGAATCTCCTTCCCATGAGCGCCACTTTTTCAATTGGAGCTTCGTGACACCAGGTTTGATGGCTTTAAACTGAAATTTGTGAATGCCAGGTTCCCCTATTGTCCCGTCTCCCGTATTATTAGGTTGAAAATGTTCACCTACTAAAGGAATTTGGTGATTTATATTTGTTGTTGTCCAGCGATAGCCGGTCGTTGGATTTTCAGCAAGGGAAAGAGAAAGGAATTGTCCTGTAGATATGTGAAAATGTTCCCCGTAGTTTTCTTGTGTAATGATAGTAGGACGTTTCCATTCCTTTTTGTACGGTAAACTTGTTTCTGCTTTTACTGTATTGGGAATCGTACCTCCCAATCCTAATGCCAAAGTAATTCCGAGTACGCCACAAATCGCCTTTTTATATGTACACATCATATATCTCCTGTCTATTTTTGTTTGATACGAAATACATTTATGCTCCTAATTTCGGCAAATAAAATTGAATGTTAGATCCGGTAGTGTTGCTTTGTAACCACCCTTTATAAGCCCATGCCCAAGGTTTCGTTTCCTCCTGATTGTATGTATTGAAGGTTCCATTTTCAAATACATACACATTGTAATTTGTTCCGTTATAATGTAACTTTGCATGGAATTTTATACCTTGAAAATGATGTTGAAATTTAGAATCTGATGTAAATACCATCACATTGTAACGTTTTTTTGCAAAAATAAATGTCTGATCTGTCATTTCTCTAGTTATATTTTGAAATGTAGTATGTTGTAATAAACCATTCATTTTTTCAGCTATTCCTAACGTGTCTACTGATACTGTTAGATTCCATTTCATCATCGTTTCTTGTATTTGACCAGATCCTGATGAATGGGAGCTCCATTCATTTGCGAGAGGTTGTATGTAGCTCGGCTTGTCTTTTATGGATGCTGCACTTGCATGGAGTGGTATCATCCCTAAGCTACTCCCCCCGATTGCACCTGCTACTAAAAGACTCGTTATATTTTTGAATACTTTCATGAAAAACATCCCCTTATTTTTGGTAATGAAAGAACAGGTTTAGTATATAAGAAAAAAGTGGTGATTTATATAATGAGTAGGTTGAGAAATATAGATGGTCAACTATTTATCTTGTTAATTGTTTGGTACAGTTGGATATAGATAAAAAGATTTATGCAGCGCTACGATAATCAATGTATCATGAAAATGGTTTCTTAAGGTTATTTCCTATTAATCTCATAGCCGCTGTATTCCTCATTTATGTGTTAACATAATAATATTAAGATTACCGGTTATAACGTTTTGCATATTAAAGAGCTACGCTGATTCGTTAATTCTAGTCCTCAGATTATTCTATTTAGCACATTTCACTTACAGTGTATCGACATTAAAAATTTGCCACAAACAATCTCTACAATAATTTCTCAATGCATAACAGTTCATAAGTCAGAGAGGGTATTTATAGAATAATGAGAGTACATTCTACATCTTAATAGTTATTATAGTGAATGGAATAGTCCACATGACGCTTTATTTTTAAACGAACTTACTTATTGTTTGCTAATTATATGTAGAAAAATAAAAAGAAATGAGGAAATGTATAATGCCGATGAACAACAGCAATTTAAAAGGTATCCAAAATGCTTTAGCATCTTTAGAAAGTCCTTGGATAGCTGGAGAAGCAGCTATTTCCTTACTTACGACAGATAAGAAAAAATTACGATTAGGTGTAACACCACCTCCACATGAACAAAGTCTCGAAGATTTAGAACAATATGTAAAAGGTATGAAACAATCTATCCAACAACAAATATTACAAGCTGACGGGTCTCCTACAAAATATGATTGGCGAAATGTTGATGGAAAAAATTTCATTACACCTATTAAAGACCAAAAAAATTGTGGTTCTTGCGTCTCTTTTGGAGCGCTTGCAACACTAGAAAGCCGATGGCGCATACAAGACAATGATCCAAATAAAGAAATTGATTTGAGCGAGGCACAATTATTTTTTTGTTACGGCTATAATGAAGGGCGGAATTGTAATAATGGATGGTGGCCTGCAAATGCGTATGAGACCTTACGGACAAAAGGTATTGTAGATGAATCCTGCTATAGTTATAGCACAGGATTAGCAAAACAAAATTGTAGTGGCTTATGTTCCGATGCCACCAACAGACTTGTAAAAATTATGGGATATACGGATTTAACGCAACAACCTGCTAAAATTAAACAATGGATTGCAACAAAAGGACCTGTAAGTGCTTGTTTTAATGTATATGAAGATTTTTATTACTAGCAAGGTGGCGTCTATCGACATATAACAGGATCCAGTCTCGGCGGACATTGTGTTACGATTATTGGATATGATGATCAACAAGGGTGCTGGATTTGTAAAAATAGCTGGGGTGAACAATGGGGAGAAAAAGGATTTTTCCGAATTGCTTACGGGGAATGCGGCATTGATAGTTGGGCAAATCATGGGGTCGATGGAATTATAACAAATCAGCAATCAAATGAAGGTTTAGTTACAGGATTATGGGCACATGCTACAGAGCGCAATGCATGGGTTTATTTACAAAATACAGGGTGGCGAAAAATACATGCCGGTAATGATACCATCTTTTTGTCTATGTTAACACAGCTTATCACAGCAAAAGCCTCCGGATATACGGTACAATTTACAGAAAGCAACCAAGTGCTAACGGATATTTCGTTTTTTTCTATTCAGGAAAATAAAACACGAACAGAACAACCTTCGTTTGAAACACAAATAGCTTATCCAACACAATTACCACCTACTGCATCAAATAAAATGATTGATAGTAACGATACTCCTATAAAACAAGATAATGTAAAGGTTGATGCTGTACGAGCTACCGCACAAAGTACAGGCTCTTTGATGCGATCAGGTGATGTATGGAAAAATCTGATTAGCAATCCAATAAGTTCCGGTGTTGCATTGACTATGCTAGCATCCCATGCATGTGAATACCAAAGAACTGTGAATTATACAGAAAGTAATGGAACTGTGAATGAAATGTATGTTTGGTGAAGCTTACCTCGTCATCATTACAGAATAAAATGAGTAAGCATCTTTTTTATCCATAGTTAGTAATTCACAAATCGAACTTCTATCATTCACTACTAGAGATAGTAGGAGGTAGTCATATATCATGTCGCATAGTCAACCCGTAGTTATATTGACACAAAAGGATCAAGGAAAAGTTATCACATTTCCTATAGGTCAACTATTTTCTATACAATTAATAGAAAACCCCACTACAGGATATCGTTGGACTGCCTGTAATATATCAGGCGTCCATTTACTTGCAGAAACATTTCAACCTAACAGTATAAGTGAAGGAACAATTGGACATGGGGGGATACGCATATTTCAATTTCAAGCCATACGTGCTGACAAGTATAGACTTCAATTCAAACACTGGCGTGAATGGCAAGGAGACTCTTCGATTATAGAGACATTTCAAGTGTATGTACATGTTATGTAAACACTGGATTTCATATACACATGCATAAGAAATGAACTCTGCTTAAACGGTTTACTGTGATACATACTAGGATGTATCGTAAAGCAGGCGTACAATGTTATCATTATGCGCCTGTCTCATCATATTAGGAGGTTCTGTTGCAAAGTTAAAAGACGATCAAAGTTGTTCAAAATTACATCTCTAATTCTGCAAAGATACAACGTTGGGGTGCTGTTTTCTTTGTATTATTTATTGTGTTGCTTCCATTCATAAAATCAGCCGTATGACCAGGAATACTATATTTTTTATTCTTTTTTCTCACTTTCTTTTCCAAGCGCCTTTCTTCTCGCATCACTTGGACATCCGCTTTCCATTCTTTAAGTGCATTCTTTTTACTCCGCATTATATATAAACCCCTTTATTGCGCGCACATACACAAAAAGCCCCCCTATCATGCAGGTTCTTTCCTAGAATGCAAAAAATAACTCTTACTTTACTTTTTTTAATTATTATCATAGCGAATTAGCATGATAAAGCCTAGAAATTCTTCAACATATAGCATTTCTATTTTGTCCAAAAAACAGACAAAATGTTAGCGTCCAATTTATATAATAAAAAGGAATATTGCATTGCACATTTTTGATACTGTAGTTTCATTGCATTGGACTTAATAAACGAGAAGAAATAGGTCATGTTGATAGATGGACTGAATTGTTTTGATTCCTTTTGTAGAGGTAGTAGGCGTTTCTCAAGTCAATGCATCTAATTTATTGTGTGTACCTGCAGAAAAAGCACCTGTCGTTACAACCAATAATTCATATGAATTGGTCGTAACGACCAAACTTTCTCGCTGTCAGTTCATTTGTGGTGCTAATATCCTATTGTAAGACGTTTTAAATTAAGTTGAATAGCAAAACGAACAAATCGATTACTAACCGTTTATAAAGGTTTTAGATACCTTTAAATACAATAGGTGTTTTTCGTAGGTGGAATACAACTCCATATACACTGTATACTCCTTATTTCGATTGATTATCCTCTGAATCAGCGGAGGGGGATTAAAAAGAATAAGATGCTCTATGAGTTATTTGTGTCGAAAATTGTAAAACAAGCTATTTTAGCGCCGGAATTAGTTTCATAAACAAAATATGTTTCTTTTGTTATCATAAGGAAAAAGAAACATAGGGGAGAATGGAAGATGAATGCAAAAGAAACGAGAATTCAAATTATAAATATACAAGAACAGCATTGCCGTGGATGTGAATATCTATTCGGCTCCTATCAACATTGCATTGCAAATTGTAAATGGGGGAAAGAAGTATACCAGTTAGGAAAGCATTTGTCTGGGGAGGAAAATGTGAGAGCAAAGAATGCAGAATGGAAATGGGATCAATTGTGTGAGGATACGGTTCAGTTACGGAATACAGGAATGGGATATGTGGAAATTGCAAAACGGTTAAAATGTCGCGCCAGTAGTTTACGTGAGCATTTGAAAAAGCGTGGACTATATGAATGATGTATCAACGATGTTATAAGAATATGGATGGTATTTAAAAGTGCATAAAAAGCTTGCAATGTTAGCATGCGGTATTTTTGCTCATCTGCCAGTTCTTATTGAGAGACATGCTAGTGGGTATGGAAGGAAGTAAATTTGCTTCAATAAGATGAACATAAGCCGTATACTAGCCAAACGAAGCCAAAACCTGAGCTTAGGTTTTGGCTTCGCAACATATGATGCATGCAAACTTAGGTGTTATTTTTTTATATTAATTTTTCCAATGGTATTAAATTCATCATCAGGTTGTAAGGAACGAGTTAGTTCATTACAACGTAAAATTTTCCCATCTTTCAATTCAAAAATCGCTATGATTTCTACGACACCACTATTCCCATTTTTCTTCTTTACATGAATCTCATATCTTAGCGTTGCTGTCTGCTTCTCTTCATCAAATAAAAAATCGTAAAAAGGTGACAATGCCAGTGTGTCTACTATACTTTTTAAAGTTTCCATATGAGTATGAAACCCTTGTATATTCACCTCTGTACCATCCGTAACTTGCATATATTGGTCACTAAAATAATCTGATATTTTATATAATTTCAAATTTAAGATAACATCTTGATACACTTGTTTTAGAAATGTATAAGCTTGTTCTTTATGCAACATGATCACTCCTTCCATATTTCATTTGTCCATGCATTTCAAAAGGGGATAATAATATCTAATCTTACTTCATCAAATGTATCAAAGAGATGATAATGGTTCTCTGCTTTTTGATGAAGTTTTTCATAAATGGAGGCTAATTGGCTTTCAGAAATAGTTACAATAGAATACATCAATTTCTAGCACCTTCTTTTTATTACCATCTTGATTGCCTTTATAATCGCTAGTTTAGAGACATGTAATTTGCTTGAGAATAACATAGAATTTGTTAGATGTTTTTATAAAAAACCCCCTTTATTTATAATTTGTATGAAATGAACCAAGTTTATTATATTAGAAAAAACATATTGTCCTTATAGCTAAATGATTGAGAAATAAAGATGTCTTGCAATCTATATGTAACAACTTTTTATTACATATAGGGTGCATGGCGCTTAAAATGAATGTGTAAGATCATGCATATTCCGAAGGGATAAACGTTTTAGGAGCAATGTAATTACAGACCAGTAGATATTCGAGGGTAATAAAAATAACTTTAAAATTCAGAATTTTTAATTTGTTTTTTCTCAACATTTGAATTAAAATAAACCTATATTCTATCATTCTCACAGAAGGGATTAAAAAGAGATGAAAATGGTCTTATGTTCATTATTAGAAGAGTTGCTGCAAGACTATGAGAAACATCACTCACGTATGTATTTTATGTTCAAACAAGACGAAGGGGACTATGTTTTTACTGATGTGAATCAGGCATTATTACAAACTGTTCATCAACAAAGAACTGATTTTGTAGGACAAACCATAGATACTGCACCGCATCTTGGAGATGAAGCCACAAGGAAAAAATTAAAAAACATTTATCCATTAGCTTGGTCCGGAAAAAAAGTGATTTTTTACTGTTTTCCAGATCGTAATGTAGATATATTTGTAATCACATATCTTGAACCTCAATATGAAAAGGGAAAAGTGGTACAAGTGAGGGGGCGCTGTGCATCCTTTGATAAAAATGAATTTCATGATACGTTACAACATCTTGAAGAGTTTGTCACTTTTGAAATGGTACCTGAATAATTCACAGTAAGTTCCTTCTCCCATCACATATATCAGCTGTGTATGTGCGAAGTCATAGTGAGCGCGATTATTTTCTCAACAAAAATGTTAGGTACATATGATAGAATCAATCTAGATAGGAATTTTATGTATATTTGTCAGTATATCAAGAGATGTTATTAAAATTAAAGTGGTTATCAAGTCAAAGGAAGACACTTATGAGAGTGTTTTTCTTTTTCCAAAAATAATGAGTGCTAAGAAAAAGAGTATGTAATACATATATACTCCTTATCCATATGCTTTTCTAGGGACCTTTAGCTCAGTTGGTAAGAGCAGACGGCTCATAACCGTCCGATCGTAGGTTTAAATCCTACAAGGTCCATCACTATTTGTATACCTTTCTTATTAGAACATGCATGGGTAGGGACAATCCTAGTCCGGAAACAGTTACATGGATCATGATAAGATTGAAAATGAATACATGTAACAAACAGAAAAAGGTGCTCCTAGGGGCACCTTTTTCTGTTTATAGAATTTTAATATATATATTACTTCTCAATATATATAGAACGTATAATCGTACGTGTGTATGGATGCCCCGCCTTATTTTTCCCTTTCACATCAATGGTAAGATTGTATACACCGGATTGCTCTATATGCTGTAACGTGGTAGATAGCGTATGTGCATCTACTTGCTGAACGCCATCAGATTGTGAAATCAGTGTACCTGTCTGATCGACAATTCGAACCGTCATAGAGACATCCTCCGCTTCAACTGGGTTTTTATCAGCAGATTGGATTTGTAATTTTGCTTGATTTGCTTTCAGCTTAGCCGGTATTTTCAAATGGAAAGGTGCTTCTTGTTGATACTGTACCATCGCTAAATAAGCATCTTTCCCTTCCGTATTCATACGTATCTTCCAGTCTCCCACTTCCATACTTTTTATTTGAAATGTATGAATAAAGGCCCCTTTAAAAAAGGTATCATCACCCGTTGTTACTACCGCATCCTGTTTGGTGTAAACCTTCCCTGATGGCGAAATAAGTTGTATCTCTACTTGTTTACGCGCAGTCAAAACCGATACAGTTCCTGATGTCAATGTATCCACAGAAAACACAGCGCGATTTTCTTGATGTGGGATCAGTTCTCCGCCTAAAACCGTTTGGTTTTCTGTCGGTCCTAACTCTGTATAGGGCTCATTCCTAGAAGGCGCGGCAGACGGTGACCATGCTGGCCCCATTTTTTTCGTTCGTAAGTAAGGTTCTATGCGAGAAAAGACGGCACTTCCCGTTCGAATTGAATCATGATCTAATGTAACATCAGAAAAAAGGTGGGCACCGTACGGCAAAGTGGTACTCCATTCACTGACAAGGCCATCGTTATTTCCATATGGTGACAAATACAATCCTCCCATAGATAAAGCAGAAAAAGTAGGCCCCCAACTGGTTCCTGCTATCGTGTAATATTGATTGGATTTTGTGGCAGGATTACTATCAATAATCGAGCGAAATCGTGCCATTTCCCCGGTTTGTAACGCATACGTTCCTTCATCTTGTTGCCCTAGTAAAGAGGCAAGCCATCCCGCCCACCAACTATAGGATAAATCTGCTAGATGTGTCCCATAATGAGGGGATCCAAGTGTGATGACCTTATCCACAAAACGATGCGCCCCATATTGTACAAGAGCCGCTTGTGTATCAATGCCCCCTTTGCTATGCGCGATGATGTTGACTTTTTTTCCAAAATGTTGCGAAATGGCTTCTAATTTTGCAGCTAATAGTTTCCCATTTGTCCAAGGACTTACCGACCCTGTTCCCGCCGCATCGTACAGTTGTACAAAAGCAGTTTGATAGCCAGCATCGTAAGCAAGGTCATACATCGTATTTTTTCCATGATAGTAAGTATCTCCATACCAATCATTTGCCTTTCCGTTTTTTCCTTGCACAAATACAATCGGTGATTTGGTAGGATCTACCTGTGTAGGTGTTGCTCCCACAAACCAATCCCCTGGATTGAATGTTTCTTTTGGTGGAAATACCTTTCCGTAATTTGGATGTGTTTCTGCAGATACAGAAGGTGCGTTATAAAAAATGAAAAATAAGAAAAGCAAAAGAAAGGATTGCAGTAGTCTTTTACAATGTTTCAAATGAATACCCCCTCATGTTTTTATCTTTACATACACTTTCAAATGAAGATTACATCTTCTCGGCCCCCTTTTGTACATATAATTTCTCATGATATTCGGTCTCCAAAAGAGAAAAACCTTTTATTCTAGCCGTTTCGAGATATTTCTCAAAATACTTCCCTTATATCCGATATATAATGGGGAGACCTGGCAGGATTGTCTAGGAACATAGAAAAAGGAGGGGAAGAGGATGAAAAGTGGAACCCGAATATTGGTTACTTTCTCATTGGTTTTGCTCGGACTGCCTATCATCTTTTTAGCTTTTATTACATGGAAGCATAAAAAGCCATCCGAATCTGTAAATCTTATGATAGAAAACTCGCAAGAAAACAGATTACCATCCTATACGCCATTCCAAGTTACTACCTTCAACATTGGTTACGCAGGATTAGATGCAAAACAAGATTTCTTCATGGACGGAGGAACAGGCTCACGTTCTCGTAGTAAAGAACAAACCAAACAGAATTTACAGCACATGTCTTCCTTCTTAAAAGCAGATTATGCAGATTTTGTCTTGTTACAAGAAGTCGATATGAAAGCATTCCGTTCTTTTGATCAAAATGAATATCAATTTTTTCAACAGGAGTTATCCTCTCATGCGTCTACATTTGGTTATAATTATAGGAATCCATGGGTTCCGGTTCCCTTTTTGCGTCCCATGGGATATGTGGAATCAGGACTCGCTACGTTTTCTACCTACTTCATACAACAAGCAACTCGTTTTCAATTACCAGGGAGAGAGCCTTGGCCTAAGCAACTCTTTGATTTAGATCGTGCGATGGTAGAACACATGATCCCGGTTGAAAATGGAAAGAACTTACGAATCGTAAATCTACATGTCTCGGCATATGATGCAGGTGGGAATATCCGCAAACAACAACTGCAATACATAAAACAGTATATGCATACACAGTATCAGAAGGGGGATTATGTGATTATAGGTGGCGACTGGAATCAGCTACTGTCAGATATTCAGTTACAAGACCCCGCATTTCTAGCCGCCTGGCCCAAATGGTTAGTGCGTTTGCCCCAAGATTTTACAGAAGGAGGGTTTCAATGGGCTGTAGATTCTTCTGTGTATACGGTACGCGATAATCGTACGGCATACATCAAAGGAAAAAGTTTTGTGACCATTATTGATGGATTTTTAGTCTCACCTAATGTGGAAATCCTTCAAGTCAAGGGACACGATTTACAGTTTACACATAGTGATCATAATCCTATGAGTGCTGTTTTTCAATTACAGTAGAACGGAAGACATATGAAACAAGCATATACAATTGTTGTTATCGGAGCTGGTACAGCTGGGATTTCCTTGGCTGCTCATTTACTCCGTCATGCCCCTGTATTAAAAGAACAGGTGGCCATCATAGACCCTGCTCAAACACATTATTTCCAGCCACTATGGACCTTTGCGGGAGCTGGGATTGTCAAAAAAGAAGCAACGATGAAAAAGCAATCCGACCTCATTCCAGAAGGCGTACATTGGATACAAAGGAACGTTGCGGAAATAAGCCCTGTAGAAAACAGGTTGCTGCTAGAGGATGGAACTGTTATTGCCTATGAAATGTTAATTGTAGCTGCGGGTATTCAAATGCATTGGAATCACATTAAAGGATTGAAAGAATTGATTGGGAAAAATGGGGTTTGTAGTAATTATTCGTATGACTATACGGATGCAACCTGGAGAGAAATCCAACAATTTAAAGGAGGAAACGCCATCTTTACGCATCCGAATACCCCTATCAAGTGTGGCGGTGCACCCCAAAAAATTATGTATTTAGCCGAGGAATACTTTTGTCGCCAAGGTGTCCGGGAGAAAAGTAAGATTATGTTTCAAACAGCAAATCCACATATTTTTCATGTACCTCGCTATGCGTCCTCTTTAGAAAAGGTGATTCAGAGGAAACAAATTATAACGAACTTTCATCAGAATTTAGTAGAAATTAACGCTGAAAAAAAAGAAGCGATTTTTGAAGATATACAAACAGGTAATAGAGAAAGCATACCGTATCATCTCTTACATGTTGTCCCGCCTATGGGACCACATGATATGATCAAGAATAGTTTACTAGGAGACGAAGAGGGATGGATAGATGTAAACCCTTATACATTGCAGCATGTACGGTACCCCAACATATTTGGAATCGGAGATTGCACCAATTTGCCAACTTCTAAAACCGGGGCGGCTATTCGAAAGCAAATCCCTGTTGTAAGAGCAAACCTATTGGCATTTTTACAGGGTCAGGAGGTGCAGGCGACATATAATGGCTATACATCTTGTCCCATTGTCACGGGGTATAAAAGTTTGATTTTAGCAGAATTGATTATCATCAGGAAGAACAAGAAACATTTCCGTTTGATCAATCGAAAGAACGATATAGTATGTTTTTGTTAAAGAGATATGCACTTCCTTTTCTATATTGGAGATATATGCTAAAAGGCATTGTATAAGAAATAAAACATTGTCAAAAGGAATTCTGGTTAAAAAAGAGTTTGAAATATAAGGGGGCTGATGTATGTTATTAGAATGTTTTTATCATGAAAAATTGGCTCATGCTTCTTATATCATGGGGTGCCAGGATCACGGAGTGGCCATCGTTATCGATCCAGGACGTCACATCGAACAATATATGGAATTTGCTAGAAAGCGAGGATTAGACATCATTGCGGTAACGGAAACACATATTCATGCTGATTTTGTATCTGGTGCAAAAGAGCTTGCATTATCTTGTAACGCAATGTTTTATGCATCAGCTGAAGGGGGAAGCACGTGGAAGTATCAGTATCTCGATCAAGTGCCATACCATCTTGTCAGAGATGGCAGTGAATTTCATATTGGTACGATCCAATTTCAGGTTATTCACACACCAGGACATACGCCTGAAAGTATCTCATTTCTAGTCATAGATACAAAACAGCATAATGAAACCAATGATAAACCGATAGGGATTTTTACAGGAGATTTTCTATTTGTTGGTGATGTGGGTAGACCAGATTTATTAGAAACCGCTGTGGGTATTCCACATCATGCGAAGGATAGCGCCAAAGACTTATTTCATTCGATCCAAAAAATCAAAACGATGCCGGTATACCTACAAATTTGGCCTCCCATCGTGCTGGTAGCGCATGCGGAAAATCATTAGGCGCCATTCCCTCTTCTACAATGGGCTATGAGAAACTTTTTAATTGGGCCTTTCAAACAGAGGAACAAAATTCTTTTGTGGTGCATGTATTAAGTGGACAGCCGGAACCACCACCTTATTTTTCTAAAATGAAACGAATCAATCAAGCTGGTCCGCCGATTCGTACACAGGGTCTCATAAAAGAAATACATTCTTTCCCTGCATGGCAACAACTAGCACATACAGACCAACAAATCATTGATACAAGAAAACCAAAGTTTTTTGCATCTGGTCACGTAAAGGGGTCCCTGAATATTCCTTATAACCAGTCTTTTACAACCTGGTGTGGTTGGCTCCTAGAGGATAGCCAGGACCTTATCATCGTTATCGATCCTCTGTCTGCAAATATAAACGAGGTACGGAGAGATTTGGAAGCAATTGGACTAGACCGTACGATAGCCTATATGCCTTCAAACACACTGGAAGATATAGAGTCATTAGAGACGTATGAAGAAAGAACCGTTCAAGAATTGTTTCCTCTTATACAATCGGGAACCCATCCCGTTATTGATGTTCGAAATCAATCGGAATGGAACGAGGGACATCTTCCACATGCCAAACATATCACGCTAGAACACTTGACAGAGCATGTACAAGATATTCCAAAAGATCGTCCGATTATTGTGCAGTGTCGTTCTGGTATACGTTCCGCTATTGCAGCAAGTATATTACAGAAACATGGTGTAAAGGAAGTAATGAATGTACAAGGTGGATATCTAGCATGGCTAAAGGCGGAATTCCCTATTTGTAAATAAAGAGATAGAAAAGTACAATCATCACACGAAAGAATATAGGATGAGAAGAATAGTAAAAAGGGATAGAAATCTATAAAAAACCGTTACATTTTGTAAATTACTCTATACGATAGCTTGATACATCAAATGCTTATTGTATAGAGTAATTTTCTATGCAGTATTTTTTATCTTTCCCTTCCCTCTGTTTGATTTGCTTGGAATTTCATTTTCAAAGCTATACTATCTCCTTGGAACATATTTTGATCGTTTCCATTGTCTTCAAATATAAACTTCATCCAAAACCAATCCATTTTCCCAGGTTGTAACCCTCGTGATTCCGTCCATTTGGATGCAAATACTTTCTTTGAAACGATTTCTGATCCTTGTTCTTTTAGTTCTGCAAGGGTTGTTTCATAAACAGGGCTCTTTGCTGGATCCCACTCCCAAAGGAATTGTACTTTTATATGCTTACCAAAATCATCTGCCTGATTATTTTCCAGATCATCGTTTCCCGTATAATCTATTTTCATCACAACATCTTGAATAGCTAACGTACCACTATTTTTTAAGTTGAATTTTTTTAATATTTTATCCCCTGGTTTCAACTGATTTAAATCCAATGAAGTCGTAGGTTGCATAGCTAAATCTAATGTACCCGCAGTAAATGTGTTATTCGTTACCACTTGATCACTAAAATAGGCATATGTTCCCCCACCGATGAAAGATAAACCAAGAGCGGCAGAAATCACTCCTACCCCTACTTTCTTTTTGAATGATATATTTTGTTCCTCCTATTCTATTTCTAATCTATGTAAGACCCCCTTGATATAGATATAGCACGAATAGAGGGAAGTTTATATGGAAATCAAAACATGACATATTGAGAAAATTCTATGGTCATCTCGCTTTTCGAAATGCATCGCTATACAAAGTTACGTGTATCCCTAAAATCTTGCTACTTTTTATTTTTGCTCTCAAGTATAAAATACCTATCCACATGATTTTCTCAATAATAAATGCTAAAACATAGCATATACCCCTTATGAAAGCTATTTTTATAAAGGTAAGGGGTGAAAGAATGAGGTTACAGAAGAGGTTTCGATGGATTTTATTTGGTATATTTCTAGTATTACTACTAATAGGAGTGGGGTATTCTTCAATATTACGACCAGACAATCCAAAACCGATGAAGAACGCACTACCCGTGCAAACACCAGAAACGTCGATTAAACATGCTGTTTTACAAGAACTATCGCAACAAAAAAAGACACTAGGGGAAGAACCACAGATTGCAGATACACAAGTGCAGGTGAATGTGAAGCGGTTATCCAATGATGAGAACTGGGCATTTGGCTCTGTAGTGATATTGGCTCCACATGTAACAGGAGCATTTCCAGAAGGAAAACTTTTCATTGCGAAACACGCTACTACAAATTGGGAAGTCGCTTTAGAAGGAATGGATTTGTTCAGCGAACTCTCACAACAAATTCCCGATGCAATGATGAGCGCGCAAGAAAAAAAGGCATTTTCTTTACCTGGGAATGCGCAGGCCCTCTCACAGAATAGGCCTGAACTTCGGTTACCTTACGAAAAAGGACAATCTTGGGTGATGTCTGGCGGTCCTCATGGATGGTCAGGATCAGATAGACCCTATAGTTCTCTGGATTTATATGGCGGAGACCAACGCGTGTTAGCTGCGGGAGATGGCATCGCTTACACCATGTGCGCAAATAACAGAGGCTGGATCCGTATCTATCATGAAAATGGATATGCCACGGATTACTATCATTTGTGGAATAATATGATACCAAATGGTCAGCCAGTCCAAGAAGGAACCTTTTTAGGTTATACGGGGACGGATGTATCGTGTGGTGGATATGCAAGTGGTCGCCATGTGCATTTTTCCCTCTTGCAGGGCAATACGCGTATACCTTTACAAGGAAAAGAACTAGGTGGCTGGGTATTCTTTGAAACCTCCCCTTATAATGGCTATGCGATGCATGGGAGTACAGTGAGATATACAGGCTATACTTTGTATAATTACGGAAAACTTCTTGCGAATCAAGGGATTGTAGATGCGAATGAAGGGGGTACAGTAAACCTTCGTACAGGCCCCGGTACGAACTATCCGGTTGTAGGTTCTCTTCATGATGGAGAGGTTGTAACGGTTTCTTGTACCGCAAATGGGGCGACATTTACTGGTCGTAAGGGGAGCACCAATAGATGGAATCAACTAACAAATGGGTATTGGATGAGTGACGCCTATCTGTATACAGGTACCAATGATGCGATAGCTTCTTCTTGTAACAAGTAGCGCATCGTATGTAAAATGAAAAATTGATAGGTTCTCTTACATGGAACAACCTCCAATTTGGATGATCCCAATCATTATTTTCATTAAGATAGAACCCAGAATCTCTTCTTATACAACAAACAGAAGGTACTTTGGTATACGCCTCTGTTTGTTGTATGTATAAAGATTCTAAATTTCATAGCTAGCATACAAGTTTATAAAAAATAAAGTTCTATTTTCTATTACTTATGTTAGGAATCTTTATATTTAACGAATAGCTGCGCCATTTGGTATAGCATTTTTCATCCACTGAGGAAGCATAGCTGCCTCTGAATGAAAAGCATACTTGTTCAAGATAGACGGACTCGTAATCCAGCGTTTCATTGGTTTTCCAGTCGCATCTTTATCAAGAAAATAGAGAAACGAATCCTTTTCAAACCGTACTAATCCCATATCCGGATCAATACTTCTTCCATTTGGAATCGTATGTAAGCTTTGAAATTCTAATACCCCATCCCAATTTTTAAAAATACGATTATACGTATCTGAATCTGTAATGTAACGTTTCATGCCTCTATCCACTAAATAGATGGCTGGTTTTCCTACTTCCTTTACACGATAGCCATTATAGACATATTGGTCATTTTGTAGAAATTCTTGGTTCATAGCAGTAATTTTTTCTTGACCAGCTGCATGGGCTTGCGGTGCAACAATGATACTGCAGCCAATCAAGGCAGCTAATGTAAATTTTGATAACCCTTTCATCATCTTTTCCACGCCTTTCATTTTTAATTGTAGAATGCAGACATGTAAGACATTCTCAGAAGTTCTTTCCACGCTGTCTATTATAATAAGAGCGTTATCATTTTGTTATCATTTTTTATGTAGAAATACAGGGAATCTATTGAGAAAATAAATAGGCATATTTCTATATCCTATATGTTCGTTTGTCTACAAAATATGAATACATACTTGTACACCATCTGTTACTGCTGAATATGAAAAGGACGAATTGTATCTATGTTTATCAATAGCTTAAGCCCTGTTTATAATTCAGTGGGGCTTATATTTTGCAATGTTATATTCCGAAGTTCTATATTTTTACATATTTTCCCGCTTTTTTATACAGAAAATTTCTAGTATTTTATAAGTAAGCTGTTATGTAACTTATTTTGTAAGAGTAGGAAACAAAATAAGTTTTTTAGAGAGACTTTCTATAGAAGGTCTCTTTTTTTCTTTCTCATCTATGCTTCAAGAAGGAAAATACAGGAGTATAGTTAAATACTTATAGTGGTGTCATACACCATTTTTTTAAAACCATCGAAGACAAACCGAATATATCATCTAAATGAAGAGGGAGCGGTCCGATGGAATTAGAACAAGTTGTGCGCAAATATGAAACAGATTTATTACGTTTACCTTATGTTGTAGGAGTAGGAATGGGATTTGTACAAGAAAAAGAAGTGATTCAAGTATTTGTTTCGAAAAAAGTACCGCGTTCTCAATTAAAAGCAGCGGAACAAATACCTACACAATTAGAAACATACCCAACGAACATTATAGAAGTGGGGACCATTACAAATCATTACACGGGATAAGGAGGAGAGTGTTATGGGGAAACATTCAAATATAAAGGTGTTGACTGTTCAGGAACAACAAGACATTCAAAAAGTGCAGCAAGATGTAGAGGATGCTTTCTTACAGTTTCGGAATGTAACAGGTATTGGAGCTGGTATTCAACAGGTAAACGGGGTTATGACAGGCATACCCTCTTTACTTGTATTTGTAGACCAAAAACTACCTATTGAAACATTAGAAACGAATCAAGTCATTCCAAAAGAAATAAACGGAATCAAAACCGACGTCATTCAAACAGGATATCTATTTGCTGGGAATCAACAAACATTACAAGTTGATACACAAACACTTTCCACTCGAGTTCGTCCAGCCAAAGGGGGATATAGCGTTGCTCATCGAAATGTGACGGCTGGTACGATTGCGACTTGCGTATATGATATATTACCGAATGGTTCTACCAATCCGCCAGCACATGGATATGGTATCCCAAATCGATACTATATATTAAGTAACAATCATGTATTAGCGAATAGTAATAACGCGAACATAGGCGATCCCATTTTACAACCTGGTCCAATTGATGGGGGAAGCGATCCAACAGATCGGATTGCAACCTTATCAAGGTTTATCCCAATTACCTTTTCTTCACAAGTACCACTTGAAAATCAAAACAATCTTGTTGATGCCGCGATTGCAGAAGCACCATTTCATCAGATAGATCGTTCGATTCATTGGATTGGTTCTGTGCAAGGCTGGCGACGAAAACAAAATGTTACCGTCGGTACCCGCGTCATGAAAACGGGATGGACCACAAATCATACACATGGAGTCATCACTGCGGTAAACGCGACCGTAGATGTGAATTACGGAAGTGGTAAAGTTGCACGGTTTCGAGATCAAATTGTCACAACCAACCTTTCTTCAGGCGGAGACTCTGGCTCTTTAATCACGACAAATGATGGCGTTGCCATTGGCTTGTTATTTGCTGGTTCAGCCTCAGTTACAATCGCAAACCAGATCGAACATGTACGATCTTTACTTGGCATCGAAGTGGCAGAAAATATATTATAACATTTTCTACCCTTGCGATACCTATTAAACATCTCAGCAATGGTTACGCTGTTGGGGCTGTTCGCGGAAATGGAACGTAATTTCATTCGTGAGCGGACGATGGCCGGTAAGCTCAGAGCGAGAGAACATAGAGTAAAGTTTGGACGTAAAGGGAAAAACAAGGATTTAGTAGATCATGTCATTGATCTTTGGAAAACGAGAAAAAGACGACTGTAACAAAATCAACATTATATCGTGAGATTGAAAAACGTGGGCTAATGAAAGAATCTTAACTTCGCTGTATCTATTCTTACGAATAGAATCACTAAAATGTCTCTGAATCAATGTAGAACAGACTGGTTCAGAAACATTTCCTTTTATGGAATAAACCCTTAATGTACCTTTTGGAGGGGATGGGTAAGAAACCCGATGATTAGATTGCAACATATGGCGAATACATACTGCCTATCAAGGAGATTTCCTTGATGGTGAAATGTTGATGTACCAACCATAGAGGACCTCTATCACGGTTTTTATGTTTTAAACAAACGTTTGATTCGGCACCCTTCGTACGAAACCCATACGGATTCGCTACAATTCGTCAATGTTTTATATGTTTTTTGAGAAAGGAATCCTCGTATGTATAAATCTAATTTCGTGGCTTTCTTACTATTCATAATCTCTTTTTCTTGTTATGTTATCTATATAACTGAAAACCCACTCTACTTATATCCAGTTGTGTTATTGTCTATTATGTTGATTACAATTGTAGGTGTCATTCTGTTTAGTGATTTTCATGATTCAACTTATTTGAAATATATCCTCTTTATGGGATTACTTCTGTATCTTATTCTTATATGTAGTACCGTGCTAAACGTGATATAAGTGTGTGTACAACAACATAGTAACAAGTATATTTTAATTCCTTTCTATTAGCTCCCACAAGATAGATAAAAAATAAAAGCGATTCGGAAACTCATTTTTGTAGGCTTCCTTCTTTGTCTATTGTATGTTTTTCTTTTCATTCTTAAAATTTATAATAAGACAAAAAAGAAAAAACGTAATCTTTATGAAAGCGTCTCTTCTTTATATATAAACTTACAAACAACGGAAAGGAATTTACATCCACTTGTATCTTAGCACACATCCTCATCGACGAATATTGAGAAATTTCTACATGTATGATAGATACATAGGACTAAGGTATTTCATTCGTTTACTTTTACAATTACCAATTGAATGATCGCCATTTCAACAAAGGTTACTGCAACAACGTGCAATGAAAAGAGACTGTTCACCAAGACAAATGGAAGATACCGTATTATATTTCATGCTCCAAACAAAGTAAAAGAATCCTACCATAAAGAAGGATTCTTTTACTAGGTATTCTGTTGACAAATGAGCAATCCACGGGAATTGAGTCTCTCAATACTCAATTCCTTTTTATGTTATACCAAAGCAGACATAGTATTCAAGTACGAGTACAGCATTTTGAAAGTGTAGCATGAAATCTATTCCTCATCTCCGTACAGAATGCTTCCATTTCTTGTTCGTTGACACTCCTACGACTTTAGCTAACTTGTATATGCTATCAGGTTCTATGCAAAATAGGAAAGCCAGGAACTGCAGTAAACCATATAGATTTTCTTTTTCAAACGTCCCTTCTTAAATGGCAGACAAAAAGATGATTCTCGAATGGGAATCACCTTTTTTGTTACGAAATAAAATAGAATGATACCGTTTATTCTACATATAAACCAATTGCGGCAACAATCGCTTCCGAAGCGTATTCCCATTTTCCATCTGTTAAAGCGCCTAATTGTTGGCCAATTTGTGATAGAAGATCTGGTGTAATCGGAACGCCAAAATATTGAGCAATGATTGCACCGATAGGTGCTGTAATTTTTGTCCATCCACCACGATCAATTTTAATTTCTAAATTTTTGATTACCCCATCTTATTTTACAAAGCGATAATAGACTTGATCATCTAAACGAAAACTTAAATGATGTGAAATTTGACCATTTACGACAGTTTGATTGCCTAGTTTCGAAATATACGCTGGTTTCACATTAAATTCATGGTCAAATACTTTTAATTTTTTAATTTCAGGTCCTAACAAAGCAGCTTGTACCGCCTTATCAAGATTATTCATAGGAATAGCATCTAGATTTGTAACTACTCAGCTTAGTTAAACAAAAAAGCATGCCAAATACATGTTTCCTGTTCGAAAACATGAAAAGAACACACTCCGATAAAAGAAAGAATCTATATGAAATAGAAACATTCTCTTACGAAAGAGTGGTATTCCAAGGAACCGTTCCGGTTTTTAACACCTGACTTATCGCTTGTAATACTGATTGATTTTGTTTTTTCATGGTGCTCATAAAACTGCGTATGTGGCAAAATGATTCTGCACCTTCCTTACTACGAAACGTCCCAGACACTTTTTGTTTGACTTTCGTCATCCGAATATCTCGCTCCGCTTGATTGTTATCAAATGGAATATCTGGACTTTCTAAGAACGCTAGAATTCTGTCAGCATACTTGGCAAAGCGATTCCATAAATTTTGAGAAGGCGTCTGCTTTCTTTTCTTTTTTTGTTCTGCAGAAGGCACCTGTTTGCCTTTCAATATGGCCTGGTATGCGGCAAACAGATTCTTTTTCTCCATTTCTGGAATATTTCCCTTGTATTGCTTTTTTATTGTCAAAGCTTGTGTAAGGAATTCTTTCATTTGTTGTGCCCATGTTTCTCCGGTACTATCTATAATCCCTTGCAAATCTCGCAAGAGATGGGCATTACATAAAACATGGCGACAATCTGTATACACATCATACGGTTTCCACCCATCATGCATGGCAATTCCAGAAAAAGAAGGCAAGATTTCACCTGCATCCATCGCTTCTTTTCCGCGTTTTTCATGAATATGTTGCAAGGTCACCTCCGGTGTACTCGCAGTATGTAACCATTGTGTTTTATTTTCTACTCGCATACCGGTTTCATCAAAATGGACAACAGAAGACTGCAGGATCTGTTCTTTTACTTCTTCGAGAAACGGCCGCAATTGAGCAGAAAAAGCATGGGTATGATTGACTAACGTACCTTCGCTTATCGAATGTCCAAAACAATCTTGAAAGAATTCTTTTGTTCGTTTCAAAGAAAGGCATTGATAATGTGTTAAATAAGGAATCAGTCTTTTTATATTTGGACCATATTGAACAGGACGAGAGACGGTAGAAGGAAATTGTGATTCTTGGATAGAATGGCAATGTGGGCATTCTTTTTGTGCTACTTTATGTTCCGTCACTTCTATTTGGATAGGTGGTAAATCATACACTTGGCGAATGCGGTATCCTTTTACAGGTTCATGTTTTAAGGACGTATGACAACAAGTACAATGCGTAGGAGAATAGGTAATCGTATGGTCAGGAGTCGTTGTCAAATGAAGTGTATGTCCTTTGTGGCCCAACTGGCCACCGGTTTGACGCTGGGATGATTTTCGCAAACTTTTTGTAATAGGCTTACGAAAACCATCTGTAGAGGGTGGTTTATGACTATTTGTAGAGTTTTTTTTTGAACGATTTTCTAATTCTTCTATACGCTCTTTTAAATTCTGTATTTGACTTTCTAATTGATGAACAAAATCGCAAATAGCTTGAGGTCCCTTTTGATAGACAGCTAGAATTTCTTGTTTTTTCAACATAAATACCACCTCCTTGTATGATATGTCTAGTATTCATACAAAAAGTACATATCAGACTAGTAAATTAAAAAAGCCTCCGTGAGGAAGCTGAGTAGTTACGAATCTACATTGATTTTAGAAACGTTAGGTAGACGTTACAAAGATTTTTTTACAGTAATAGAAAATGGTTGCTGGTTTTTAACAGTAAACAAACAGATATATAGTGAGGAACGCCTTGGAATAGCTGCATGTTTAGCAGCGGTCAATAGTGTAAGAAATAAGGATTAATTAGAAATTGATACTTACTTTAGGGAAAACAAAGAAACTAAAGATTGAATATTGAATCTATTTGTAAAGGGGAAATTAAAAATGTTAAATGTAGCATTACAAGAACAAACGTATTGGAAAGAACAACAAAAAATTATTCGTAAAAATAATAAAAAGTTACTTATTTCATTAGAATCAAATTTATACGAAAAACTGCAAGGTTTAGCACTCTATAATGAGGATTTAGATCAAATTGCCTCGGATCTTGTTATGGAAGGGATAGAGTACATTTATATGGAGGACACCCCTGTTCGTGAATATCATGCATTTCAATATTTTATAGAAATCGAACTATCGCAATTTCAACTAAAGTTACTGCAACAATTAGCACTCAAAAGAGGATGTTCAGCAAGAAAAATGGCGTATACAGTGTTACATTTCATGCTCAAGGCACAGTAAAAGAACCCTACAAAAAAGCAGGATTCTTTTCATAAGGTATTCTGTTGGCAAATGAGCTTTCACCACGAGGAATTGAGTCTAGTCCACTCAATTCCTTTTTATGTTATAACAATCTGGAATGAGATTTCAACAACAATACGAAAAAAAGATAGGAATAATCCTATCTCTCTTTCGTACAAGGTTTCGATGACAGAAAACTCATTCAGCTCATATTTTATTTTAAATTAATAAAACAGAAAATTCAATTTATTTATTAATTTCTCAATATGATTTTTGTATTTTTAAATTATAATATAGTTAATTCTTTATATATATATTATTTCCTGTTGAGAATCCTTATGAAGGGTTCTTTTTTTTGTCATAAATATACAATTTAATCCCTGTAATAACTATGTATTTTTTATACAGCTACGGTTGAGATAGCCTGTTTATATATCAATTGTTGTTTATCATTGTTTTTAATCAAAATTGTAAACTTATCCACTGCTATTATTTGCCCAGGGATTCTAAACCCATTCAATAAAATAATTGTAACTTCTTTTTTTGATTCGATTACTTGCTGATATAATTCATCTTGAATATTAATCATTTGGATCGTTGCAACTCCTTTGTTTTTTTAGAATCATTCATAGCTTCTAAAAAAGCGTATTCTTTTACCGTCATTTCAACGGTTGGACAATATTCGACTTTTGATAATTCATGTAGTAAAGAAAGGTTTTTACTTAATTGTTTTACCATGTCATCTAATGTAATTTGATTCGTACCATATCCAATCACTGGGTTTAAAAATACATCTAACCCTATGAGACTTGGTTCAATGAGAGAAACAATCTCTTGTACTTTTGGCAATATGGCCGTTTCATAGCGCTCTTTAAAGGATTCTAAATCATCTGGCGTTGGCTCATTTGAACAAAATTTTTTAAATGCTACCACACGAATATCACTCCGCAATTCCTTAATCCGTGTTTGATACAATTCCTGGTCAAATCCGTCTTTATCCGCAACATCAAAATGAAGCTCTGTCTGTGATCTACGTTTTTTTTTGTGAAAATCCATAAGGAGTTGTTCTTTTGCATTAAACATCATAATAAAAACAGTACGCTCTAAATTCATAACTTGGTTTGCGACGCCTAATGTTTCATCTAACACTTTTGCACGTTCTTTTTCACTTAACTTTTTTATAGAGGATGGAACAAGTTTTTTGACATTCTCAAATGACTCTGAATTTGTAATGTGTTGAAGAGAAAATTGAGCAACCTCTGGTAAACAAGGATCAGTTGTTTTGTCGAAAAGTAACAAATCTTTAATCGTTCGCACTGTATTTTTGATCTCTTTTTGAGCTTGGCGAACTTTTTCTATGCTTCTTTCCGTGTATTCTGGTTGTTTAAGACGATTGAAAATGTATTGTCTTCTTTCTTCAAAATGTTGCTGCAATCGTGACATAGCTGTTTTCCCCTCTCTAATTTTCTGAATTGAATAAACTTTCCTTTTATATTGTATCATTAAACTTTTTGGATTGGGGGACGATAGCAAGGTTTATTTAAAAAGACAACACGTGACAACGTATATGAGACAATCAACAACGAATATTCTTTACCAAGGTAATGATCAAAGTGAATACCAAGTTCATAGCCAAAACATCAATCATGGTATGACTACCAAAAGAAATCGTTGATTTCACTATGTATTTACGCATTTTTGATTTTTGTTTATAAAGGGGGGAGTGCGGTTGGCAGCAAAAGAAACTTGTGAGTATTGTCATTGTCTTTTTGTCGCTTTGGATGTATTGGGAGTATTACGGAAAGAAGTATTGTTCGGAATCCTGTAGGCATCTAGATAATAAATAAGGAGAATCGACAATGGAAAATTCTTATGAGATTATTGGTAACCAAATAAAATTCTATTTGAAGAGTGATCCAATGAAAGGATGGAATCAAATACCTAGTCCGCAATTTCGCAATAGCCAAGAAATAGCTGATTGGTGTAGGGGTTCAACAAACGAGTTTATGTGTCAATGGGATGCGCTGAATCAAAACGCAATGAGTGCAACAGATACGACGGATTTTTTGTACAGGTGGATGAGTTGGTATGTGACAGAGCCACTGAATGGTACAGCACGAGAAATACAAAAATTACCGGATGAACTGGCCAACGTCCTAACAAACGTACCTGTTGATGCATTTGAGCTAATTAAAAATACCTCTCACATGGTTTTAGATTGTATTTATATTGCATTGGACTGGATACCGCAATTATTAACGATTTTGTTTTTCTAGGAGGAAAAAATATGTTTAAGCGAAAAGAGACAATTTCTTTCCAATCTTTTATGAATCAGTCCTATAAAAAGAAAAAACAAACAAAGATATACAGTATAGGTCCTATCAGTCCACTTGCATTCTTTCATATGTCACAGCCACTTGTTCATACATATCTTGCACTAGGTGTATTAGGAGGGCTTACGATTGGAGCTGTTTTGTTGGAAAAATACCTGGTACGTAATGATCATATATTTCCGGCAAAACTTGTTTCAGAAGGGCTGTATTACGGTGTACGGATAGGTGGGATTGGGTTCATTGGTTATGTATTCATTCGCATTTTGATGATGTTATAGGGGGCGATGTATTTGAAGGAGTGGTTACAAAAAAGAAAGTATAAACATCAATTAGAAACAGTGTTTCGAAAAGCGAAGATATATGATGAGCATGTTACGAGAGGGGGAAAGGTTCCAGTTTATCCTAAAATCCATGACATCTTAGAACAAAAAGAAAGTGTGAGGTACACTTTTACATTGCCAAATGGAGTGGATCCAGCGCAAATCCAAAAGAAATGGTTTTGTTTTCAGCAAATTTTGGGTAAGAATCTTATGATTCAAGGCAGTGTGAAAAAATTTGTCCTTCATGTATTCTTTTTTGATGCGGGATTGCAGCAATTTACGTACCGCTATAAACAATGGCAGCCATTATTACAAGAATATCGTTTACCAATTGTCGTAGGACGTGACCAATTCGGGAAAATGATTGTCTATGATATGGTGGAGGCAAATACACCACATTTATTGATTGCTGGTGAAACAGGGAGTGGAAAGAGTAGTATGGTACGCGTTGTATTGTCTACATTAATTCAATATATGACACCCAATCAACTGCATTTGTACCTGGGAGATTTAAAGAATTCAGAGTTCCACTTCTTACGAAGAGTGAAACATGTAAAAGATGTTTGTATGGAAGAAATGGAAATGACAGCAATGTTGAAAAAGCTTTGGAAAGAAGTGCTGTATAGAAGAAAACTGATGGAAGAATATGAAGTAGGCCATATCGATGAATACAATGAAATAACCACAGATGAACAAATCCCCTATATATTAATTGCGATTGATGAAGTAGCAATGCTTCAGGATGAGCAAGAATGTACCACCATAATAGAAAAAATATCCGCTGTTGGCCGATCGCTTGGAATCTTTCTTATGCTGAGTATGCAACGTCCAGATGCTAAAGTGTTGGATGGCAAATTAAAGCTCAATATGACGGTAAGAATGGGATTTAAATGTGCGGATTCTATAAACAGTACTATCATGGGTACGCCAGGATCTGAAAACTTGGAGCAATCTGGTCAAATGATTTTAAAACTAAATGGACTACAAAAAGTGCAAGCACCTTTTCTAGAATTAAGTAAAGCGAAGGAGATTATAGAACCCTATCGCATCCCAAAAGACCAGGATATTGTGAATAAGGAGCTAGAAGAGTATAAACAAGAAGCTGTATTTGGGGTGTTAGATGATGTTAACGACTAGAGACAAACAGATTATCAGTCATTTACAGCAATTTCGTTGTATGTCGCGGGATGATATTATTGATCTTCATTTTAAGAAAGTAAAAAATGCTGTTACTTGTTGCAATACGGTCATGAAACGTCTTTGTCGTGAAGGGTATATTGATGTAGACACGTCCCAACGTCCATATGTGTATTTTCCCTATCCGAGTCCCATACGCAAAGGTAGTCAAAAAATCCGTCATTTCTTAGCAATTGTAGATGTATACAAACAGTTATTACAAGTTGAAAGACCAAAAGTGTTTCAGGTAGAACCAAAGTATAAGAAAGGGTATATGGAGCCAGATATCTTTACCATTTGGCGAAAAAGTCCATTCTTTATTGAAGTGCAAAATTCAATTTACAGTAAAGCAGTCATGCAAACAAAGATAAAACGATACGAATTATATTTTCATAGTATGGAATGGCAAAAAGAACCCTGGCAGCCCAAGCATACACATGTATTCCCTTCTTTGTTACTTCTTACCGATTCGACGTATCCGATCTCTAGCTCAAATTTCCTCATCTTTCAAGCCTCCACTATTCAGTACTTTTTAGAGCAAGTTACTCCAAAATCAAAAAGTATTTCTGTGCAAATTGGATCGTCCAAAAAGCAATTATAAAGGAGCGATTGAATTGATTGATTTAACGAAAGAATTGAATGAAGCATTTCAAAGGTATCAAATTGGCACACATGAAATTGCATTTTGGATATATCTCACACTGGAGCGCATGACAGAAGATTATCGCGAGATATATGAACAAGAACTCACACAAGAAGAAATGAAGAGATTAGAGGATGTAGCAGACGCCTTAAATAAAATTACAAATCAATGTTGGTGGTTACTTAAATAAAACAGTAAAGCACAAGACAATAGTTTCTTGTGCTTTTACATGTCCCAAAAGTCATTTATTTTAGCATGGGGGTCAACTTTTCTTATAGTATTTAATATTTTCTTCATAATTTCCGGTTTTGGTATATAAGAAGTGTCCCTACATGCTTTACTTATGGTTTTAGCGGATACTTTAGATTTTTTAGCCAATTCTTTTTGTTCAATACCTTGTCGATCTAACCATTTTTTTAAGTTGGTTCGTGTTTGTCGAAAAAACATTTTTTCACTTCCAATCCTATAATTTTTTTATTTACAATTATGGACAGAAAAGTGAACTTACATACATTTCAAATAACCTTAAGGTTATTTGAAATATGAAAAAATGAGATTTATAGATTATTCACACGAACGATTTATTGATATTTTCGCTTGGAATGAGGTATACATACAATGCAAAGATTTGACTTACGCATCATACAACAAATCTTTGCAAGGCGGTTTCTAAAAATGTTTCGACACATATAAAAGTGAATAATGGTCATGATACTTGTCATTAGACTTCTTTTAAATACATGTTTTTGGAGTGAGTAATAATGATAGGATTACTTGTTGTTTTAGGATGTGCTTTGATATTTTTCTTTTTATCTCAAATTACAACTTCTTCATCTAGATATAATCCGGATAACGATCCACAACGATCCAAATGTTCTAACAAATTAGAAAAACGAGTATATGATGCATTGTGTTATAAAGGATATCATCCAATTGTACAGTACAAAGTAACAAAGACGCGTTACAAGTTAGATTTTGCATTCTTCTCTGCAACTGGTGCGAAAATAGATGTAGAAATCGATGGACCATTTCATCGAACACCAGAAGGAATACAACGGGATAGAAAACGTGATAAATATATGAAAGCAAATGGATGGAAGGTATTTCGGATTACAGATATTACCTTGAAAGATAATTTTGAAAAACAAATATTATTATTAGAGGCCGAGTTAAATGATGTAGGAATATATCCATCTAAAGATCCAACATTTGTATTATCTGAGCAAGAATAAGACAAATCGGTGTGCATATTTGAATACTAAACAATAGGGTTCGTCCTTTATCCTTCCAGACGAACTAAAGGAAAAGTGACGAACCCAAAAATTTATTTGAATAGCTTTGCAAAAAATCCTTGTTTTTCTTGAGGTGCATTAAGTTGTTGTTTATTTTTTTTAAGTTCTGTATGCAACTGTTCGATTTTTTGTGATTGTTCTTCTAACAACTGTCTTTGTTCCAATATTTCAGATGATATAGTCCCCAAAATCTTCTTCAACTCGTTATTTTCTTGTGTAAGGGTCTGAAAAGCCTCCATTATGTGTTCATAACGCGTTATATTATGCGTATTTTCGTCTGTAGCGGGGGGCGTAATGGGTGTTAAATTTTTGTTTGAATGCATTGATACAATAGTATTTGCGGCATCATCTAGCGTCATAGACTTATTTTTACTTAGCTCTTGAATTTTTTTTAGAATCATAACGTCTTTGTCAAAAAATCCGCGTTGGTCATGATCGTTACGGTGGAAGTTATAACCGCGTTCTTCTAATAAGCGGGCATATTTCCTTATTGTGCCTTCTTTAACTCCTAATAGTTCAGCAACTTCGCGGGTCCAATAAACATTTTGTATATCCGTTACGGCGTCGTGTGACACGTCACATACACCTCCTTTACGGATAATATTATACACTTTTTAATAGAATCCTTGTGAATTTAATAAAAAAGGTTGCTCCTATATAAGGGCAACCTTTTTGTAGGGATTCTAAAAGTCTGGATCTTCTAAATCGTCATCATCTAGTGAACCTGTGACAGTAGTGTTGATTATTAATTGTCCCATTCGCCCTACATCTTTTAATAGATCATTTTCAAGGGACGGCGTTGTATTTTCTTGATTTGGCATAAGAACAGTTGATACTGGAGCCACTTGGAGTAATGAAATTTTACGTGTAAGTTGTTCCATTGCTTTCATCATGTGTTCTTGGTTTCGTGCAACTTCCATAAGTTCATCTTTTGCATTGAAAGGTTCTTGTTTTGTTAAGTCCTGTTCAACTAATTGAATAATATAAGATGCAAGTCTTTTAGAACGAGCTTTTTTTTCTAGATGATTATACACCTTTTCACTCATGTGATCTGTTCGAAGACCAAAGACCGTTTGTTTCTCTATTTTTTTGGTACGTCCCATGTGGCTCCTCCTTTCTGTTTATGCTTATTTATCAGCTTTTTGTAGCATTTCACCACGGCTTTTTACTTCAAGCCCGTATAAATTTAACTTGCGGGAGTCTGGCAAGAAAATATGGTTTGCTTGTGCAATTTCAGCTCCATACATTTCTTCAATTACTTCATGAATACTCGTTTCTAAAATGGGTGCAACGCCACCAAAATAGATGTATTTATAAACTTTGTCAGCTGGAGCTGGCATGACATCTTGAATTTTTAGAATGAGAATCTTCGCAAATTCTTTTAAAGAAGACTGAATTTTATCTGTAAGATCCACGCGTTTTCCAGTGTTTCCGTCAACTAATTCCATTTTAGGTTTTTGGAAGTTATTCACGATAAATGTTTCAAAAGAACGTAAGTCAGAGAAATATTCAAGGAATTTTTCTTTTCTTAGTTTTTCGATGTGAGACAGATAAGCTAATTTATCTATTGGTTGCATGGAATCACGGTTTTTCGGTGGTTTTAAACCAGCTGGGGATAAAACAAGGTCAATTGTTCCACCGCCAATATCAACTAATACTGTATCGTTATTATCGAACTGTCTTGCTTCCTCACGGTCTTCTAATTCAAAGTTTTTCTTGATACCTAAACGTGCAATTTCGCCCTCAATTCGGCAAGCAGCCTTTTCTACACCGATTTTTAGTGTTCGTTCCATTCCAGGAGTATGAATCGTAACTTGATGTTCTCTAGCGAATCGTTCAGCCATTGCATTTTGGGCTTCGCTAAACTTCGCTGTACGTTTTAGCAACCAAATAGGGAGCATTGTTTGGAAATATTCTATTTCAACTGTATCATCGTCCGATGCACGTTGTTCATTAATAGCATGATAAAAAGAAACGGCAGATAAAAACATAACGTAGGGGATGTGACTTGTGATTTTATCGTGGAGTTTATTCACATGATTATTTGCTAGCGCGTGTTTTGCGGCTTCATCGCCTACTAGAAAGTAGCGTTCTTTTTCTTCGCCAGGAATCGTTGTTGAGATTAATAAGCGAGAAAGTAAATCTTTTGGATTGTTAATTGTTGCAACAAAATGAGAATCGGTTTCTTCTTTGCTGATTTCCACAACGTTTGTAGGAATTTCGATGTAATACCCATCGATTAAATTCATATCAAGAGAGTTTCCAGAATCCTTATTCATCATTGAAATTTTCATTATCGAATCACTCCTTTAGTTATCTTTGTTAACAATATACCATGATTCAACTTTGATTGGAAGTATTTTATTTTGAAAAGTTAACATTTATTTAAAAGTAAAAACCTTTATAAAATAAGACATTCATCTCATTTTAAAACACGAAAAATATATAATGTTAACATAGAAAATTAAGTTAACATCTTATCGAATTCATAAAATATACAATACAAAAAGTCCTAATATAGTGGATACCAGGACTTTTCAAAGCTATATTCTGTTTTCTTTGCTTTGTAACTCACTCCAAAATTGAATGTATCGATGCAACGCCTCAATACTCTTTAAACCTAGAAACACTTGTATTTCAAGAGGTTTCATACCATTTTGCAGGGCATTTAATATAAACCGATTCCGCAACATGGTAGGTGTAACTTTAATTTCAGCACGTTTGACTTCTTTCTGTAGCATTCGTTGAACAGCGATTTTTTTTAAGGCAGCCGGTTGATCTTTGTCATAATCCCAACGGAACGTTTGCGGAGCGAAATCGAACGCAACAAAGAACGGGTCTCCGGTTTGTTGACGTGGCCGTATGAGCTTTGGAATCTGATTGTAGTAGGATAGGGCAAGTTTTACGTCCTTTTTTGACAAGGTAATAGAGCGCTTATAAGCATGCAAACCACCTGGTGTGATGGTATTTGTCCCAAAATTAATATCATGCATAGAAAGCGTAATAATGTCTTGAATTGATAGACCATAATTAAGCATGAAATGAACTAATAAAAGGTTACGTTCGAGAATGAATTTTCGGCCAGACGCCTGGTATTCTGTCAATCCGTTATAGCTTCGCATGACTCGTAATAACTTTTCTATTTCTTCATCGGATGCAAAGTGTTTAGAGGTAAGCCCTGGCGGCGCAACATTGCTTTTTAAACTGTCTGCGGTACCGTGAAACTGTAAAAAGTTAATCAGAATTCCTTGTACACGCTTCACATTAGATATTGAAGCTCCACGTTCCTTTTTAAGCGATTGTAAGTAATATTCTAATACATTTCCATCAAATGAGCGAAAAACGTCTTCTGGGGGCAAAATATGTCGTTTCTGAATCCAGGAGACAAAAAGCGAGAGATCATAACGATATTGTTTGATGGTTGAAGGCTTTCGGCCGCGTTTTAACAAATCAGCAAGGAACAAATCAAGGGCGGAATCCCATGTCATGTCCATACACTCCTTTGTCCTAAAAATTGTGTACCGCAATTATATCGGGAAACCACCAAAACAAACAATAGGGGATTCTAGGGCTTGCGGTTTTCTTTGAATAAACTTTTAGTTGAAACGATCAGCTGAAGCAAACCCGAAATAGATCTCCGTACCGTGCCAAGAGGAAGAGCCCTGTGCCGTGTTAGACAACGAAAGGGGAGTGAGCCGAGTTCGATGTATGAAGTGAACGATGCCCGCCGCGCCGATTATGTAGTTTTTAAAACTTTTCCCTTGCCCTGCTATCTGATTCATTCGAATCGAGATACCAGAACAAGGAAAGCTTCAAGATTTCATCTGGTTTAGCGAGGACATGGAGAATCCCGAAACTTCCCTATATATCAACGTTTTTTGACAACCGCAAATGATGAATCAGGTGATGAACGAAAACATCACAGTTTCATTCCTAATTCATCAGTAATTCATATGGTTGTTTTATGTATATAACTCTCCTATTTGTTTGAATACAGTTGGAATATGGATTTTAGTATGTTTTTAGTTTAGATGAATAATTTGCACATATTGTACGAGTATTCTTCGTTTTTTGGGGATATAAGATCTTTTGAGGTATTTGGAAGTATTTTTAAAACTGAAATTCAAATTAGAAATATAGGATACTCTTATTATTAAATCTTGTTTTAAAAAAAATAAAAACATTAAATACATTAGGATTTATTTTAGGGCTTGTATCCTTACTCTCACAAGGGCTTAGAGATTTCTTCTTATTCAATTCCTTATTTAATTGCTGATGAAAGTTCCCTGGCATTCTATGATAAATCTCACGTGTTTTTTTGCTGAAAACGGCGCTAAGACCTTGAAGTTAAATAGTAAGATTAGTAGATTTTAAAAATAACAATTATGATTGCATGACAAAAAGCCTTGTCACTGTCATTTTTTTGAACAAGGCTACAGTTATTTTATTTTGTTGTGAGAAATAAAAGTTAAGAGTTAGGATCTAGCATTTCTTTGAACTTTTTAAAGTCAATGTCCACTCTAGACTCTCTATCTTTTTTATACTTCTCCATGCGTATTTTCCTATACGCATGGAGTTTATTTGTGTACACCTCTATGAAATGCGCAGGAGTACTTACATCTGATTGAGTATGCTCAAAATGGCGTACACACTCCTCGAAAGTCTTTCTTACCTCCCGATCTACGTCTGGTGGCATACGCAATGCAATTGTATAAGCATCTTTTTCAGTAATATTTGTATCTTTACTTAACATGTAGAGATACAGCTTCTTCTGATTTTCACTCATAAAATCATTCATTTCTTGTAATCTTGCCGCCAGTATCTCTTGTAAGCTAGTTTCCAATGTTTTATCTTCGTCAGAATTCGTTTCTTGTTCCTCATTTTCTTTTTCTTCAGGTTCTACTTCAACAGGTGTAAATAAATCGAATCCATGACATGTAGAAATTGGGGTATCTTCGCTATTATTTGAATCTTTCTTTTGCTTTTTATTTATTTTCTTTGACAAAAACTCTGTAAATGTAGCAAAAACATTGATTGTTAATGCCCATTTTTGCTTAAAATACTCAATAATTTTCAAGTAATTATTATGTAGGCTTAAAATGTAGATAGACGGCGCAATTTTATTGTGACGTCTGGTTTTAATTTGATGGCATACTTCCAGGTCTTCTAGCCAATTCAGAATAAAGTTGATTAGTGGTACAGAAATACCCGATTTTTGGCTAATTTGCTCTTGTCTAACTTGGGAAAATCCCTCCTGAACAAGGTAGGAAAGCACGGTTTCAAGCGCTTCATATCGGCGTGGCGTTTTCTCGAAGTATTCTTTTGTAGTTTTGCCTTCATATTTAAATAGGATGCTATCAATATCTTTGATTACGCTTTTGACTGCTTGATTGATAGCTCCCTCTTTACACTTAGGAATACGATATAATTGCGGACTTAATTCTCGTTTTGCTGTACTTAATAAAAAGTTAGTTAATAACACAAAAAGACCTCCTATTTTTCCCAAAACACGCACTTGCAGAAAAACATTAGGAAAATAGAGGTTCTTATTCACACGACATTCACTTTGTGTTATAATTTATGTATAAAAGCGAATATTATTGTGTAATATAAAAATTCTCTACTTCCCAGGGACTTTTTAATTGGTGTCTAGCCGGCAAGCATTGAACCAATTAGAAAGTGGTGCGGTAGGGTTTTTTTTTATGCTTTTTTAGAATCTCTTAAAATAAATAGAGACCTTTTATTTCTCAATTTTTTTCATATCTAACATAGTGTACAATACTTATTGTATAGTTCTTTAAAAATAATATCAATACTTAGTATATAAAATGATTATACAAAAGTATAACTTGAGATTAAAAAGAGGGTGATGGTATGGGAATACTTCATCAAACGTTTGATATGCAGCTGAAAAATGAGGGGAAATCTTGGACAGCATTTAGCAAAGAGTGTGGCGTATCCGCATCCTCTGCTTGTGAATGGGGGACCGAAGGGAAAGAGATTTCGGCTTTTTCATTTTCAAAAATGGCATATAAAATGTTTCCAGATGATGTTGAAGCTTTTGAAGATGTTTGTAAATATTTAATGTCAACGTATACTAAAGAATATTTGTTAAATGTAAAAAAGCTATTTATTGTTGCATACCAAAATGGATATACTGAAATTTTAGATTATATAGTTAATTTATGCACAAATCACGATAACCGAATGATGAGAAATTACTCAAAAATATTCAGTTTATTCTGTGAAAGGATGTATAAAACTAAGCCAATTGATGAAATCTATTTAGAAATTGATTATTTAAGAAAACCAGCTTTATCACAAGAGGCTGAATTCACAGTGTTATGTGATGTGTTAAGATTATTAATACTGGGTGATAATGGGAATTTCAAAGTGTTTGAATATCATATGAATAGAGCTCTGAACACTTTAAATTTATTGAAGCAAAAAGAATCAATTAGTTTATATAATTTTTGGATAACGGATCTTTACAGTTATTCTAGGCTAAGGCGGGGGAAAATTGAGGAATTTAAACAACTTAATGATTCCCTAAATAATTACGAATATTTAGAGTTTTTCCCGGTTATGCGAGCATCTTTGATATCGAGAAAAGGCGAAAGTTTGATATTTGATTCATATGAAAGAGCACTTGAAAATATGGAAAAGGCACTAAGGATTTGTATAGAGCGAAAATGTCATTTTAAGAAAAATGTTATTTTGAATAATATTAATTTTTTGAAGTTGTATTGGAATCGTAATATTGATACTATAGATTATAGAAAACTTCATATAGCTGAAAAAAGTTTTTATTGGTATCGAAAAGGGGATAAAACAAAGGCACTTGCTATAATAACTAGATTAGAAAAAGAAGGTCCTTTGACTCCAATACAGTTGTGCTATAAAGGCATGATAATAAATGATATTGAGATTATAAAATCGGCTATTGATGAGTTTAAATCGAATAATGAATTTTATTTTGTTCAGTTTGCGATTGAAATGTTAAATCTGTGTGAAAAGAAGATGAAGATTGGGGGGTAGTAAATGAAAAAAATACAGGGAACTTACAAGTATATTATTGTTTTTTTATTGCTTCTTCAGTTCTTTTGTGTGAGTGAACCTACTTCGACTACCCAAATTGCAGAAGGAACAAAAAATCTGACTAATTCCATGATGAAATCCGATCCCGGTGGCTCTGGATGAATAAAATAAACGAAGAAAAGACATCAATCATTGATGTCTTTTCTTCGTTTATAAGGTATTCTGTATTACCTAAAATTAGAAAATGACGAATGGAATAGTACAAGTACATATCAACGGAGGTTTTTTTATGGCTAATATTAAAGAGATTATCGAAAGAATTATAACTGATAATAATTTAGACTTAGAGTTTTGTAGCCACCTGTTTGATCAATGTGAACAATATATAGAAATCGATGAATTATGAAGGAGCGGACTCATTATCTTTATTTTTTTGATCTATATCTAATTTTAGTAAATCGGCGTACCGAAGAATTTCTTTTTCAATTTCAGCTTTATATTGATCCGGTACGCTTTTATATTTTTCATAAAGTGTAGTAGTTAAGCGTTTAATAGGATCTTCACAATCCCCGTTTGATTTATGGTACATATCTAAGATTTTATCGTTATTTATTGTCTTTTCTACCAAATCTGATACACTTACCCCAAAAAAGTTTGCAATTGGAACCAATTTATCGCTATTAGGTATTCTACTTCCGCTTTCCCAAGTTGTTAAAGTTACATATGGAATATCCAATTCATTAGCTAAGTCTTTTCTACTCATAGCCCTCATTCCTCTGAGTTTCTTTAAGTTTTGTCCAAAATTATTCATTTAAGTTCTCCTCTCTAGTGTATAAAATAATTATAAAAAAGTATAATTTTTTTATATTTTTTGTTGACTGTCAGCTTTAAGCGTTCTATAATGAAAATAAGGAGGTGAAACAAATGTATAACAACAATCGATCTACGGTTTTTAGAAAAATTCGTGAAGAGCATGCAATTTCAATTGGTGAAATTGCAAAAGATCTAAATATTAAAAAAGGAGTCTTGCAAGAAATCGAATGTACAAAAAAAAGTACGAATGCTGAACGTGCTAAAATAATTGCGAACTATTTTAATTTGCCAGTAGAGGAATTATTTATTCCAACATACTACCGGGCAAGAATTATATGAGTATGCCTTTTAAAACATCTTCTACATTTTGTAAAAGAAATAACTTTATAAGTAGAACAGTACCTATTCTACATTACATTTGTAAAGATATGTGACGGGGATAGTTAATTAATTTTGAAAAAGTACTAAATAATAAAGTTTTTTTCTCAAAAAAATACAGAATATTCAGTCTAATTAACTGGATACTAAAGTGTTCTTTGAAAACTTGATACTACTAAAGGAGCTGTAAAAATGATTTTGAAACGATCCTATCAAGCATTACTACTCGTCATGAGTGTATTCTTACTGCTCATGAGCTTCTTCATACCGCTTAATAAAGCAAGTGCGGAAGTCATCAATCATGAAAAGTACAACATGGATTGGGCATACTCTCCACAGTATGGGAAAGACGTGCGGACAGAACTACTCAAGAATGCAAGTGGTCAAATAGCTTATTGCCTGGTATACGGCCTGAAATCGCCTAATGGTCAAGACCTTCCTGAGAGCGGACGAACAAATGATATTGTGTACCGTGTCTTGTTAAATGGATACCCACAAAAGAGTCCAGAAGAATTAGGGGTTTCCACTTGGGAACAGGCGCATTATTCAACACAGCTGGCCCTATGGAATTCATTGGGGCAAATCAATACGGCAGAATTACAATTTAAAGATGCAGCTGTTGAAAAAGCAACGAAAGCAATCATTCATGCAGCGGATCAGAGTCAAGACACACAAGATGTATACATGAATGTAGTTCCAACAGATAAGAAAGAAGCACAGTTAAACGGCGAATATTTTGAAACTACAACATATACAGTACAAACAAACGCGAAAAAAGGTACTTTCAAGGTACAAATGAACAATGCACCACAAGGTACACGTGTTGTTACAGAACAAGGTGAAGCCAAAGAAATGTTCCTGATAGGAGAAAAATTCCGTATTCAAGTACCGAAATCCTCTAAGAGTAACGAACTATCCTTAAAAGTTGTTTCAAATCTAACGAATTACAATGCGATTGCATATAAGGGAACTGAAACCATCCAGGATGCAACGGTTTTGTTAGAACGTAGTACAGAGCAAGTAAGTACAGACTTACAAGTGTACTGGAAAGCAAATGGTTCACTCAAAGTAATGAAAGTGGATGAGAACAAAAAGCCACTTCCAGGTGCAGTGTTTACAGTCTTAAATAGCGGTCAAGAAGTTATGGGAACGATTACAGCTAATGAGAACGGTGTAGCCGAACTTGGTAACTTAGAGTTAGGTACGTACACGGTTAAAGAAGTAAAAGCACCTACAGGGTATGTTTTAGATGCAAATCCTAAAACATTTGAAGTAAAAACAGGCGAAGTTGCTGTTGTTGAAATGAAGAATGAACGAATCAAAGGAAATGTACAGCTTTTGAAAGTAGATCAAGATGGTAAGAAGAAATTGGAAGGCGCAGTATTTATCCTTGCGGATGCAAAAGGGAATGCAATACATGAGTACACAACGGATAAAGATGGCCTAATCAAAGTTGATAATTTGAAGTATGGGGAGTATCAATTTATCGAAAAATCTTCTCCAGTGGGCTACATCTTAGTTAAAGAACCAATTCCTTTCAGCATTAAGGAAAATGGAAAGAAAATCGAATTAATCGCAAAAAATACAAAAGCAAAAGGAACGATTGAAATCACAAAAGTAGATGTAGCGGATGGGAATAACAAATTGCCAGGTGCAGAGTTTACAATTTACGATGAGCAAGGCGCTTTAGTAGTCAAAGGCAAAACAAACGAGCAAGGTATTGCAAAATTTGAGAAGCTCCCAGTAGGAAAGTACACATATAAAGAAACGCTCGCACCGGAAGGATTCTTAATCAATGAAGAGACATTCTCTTTCGAAATTAAAGTGGATGGCGAGATTATCAAACACACAGTACAAGATAAGAAAAAAGAAGTTCCACCAATACCAGAAAAACCGCAACCAGAGAAGCCAGAACATCCTCAACCAGAGCAACCACAAACACCACAGGTTATCGAAAAACCTGTACCAACAGAGAAACCACACAAAATTGTTAAACAACCAGAGCAACCAAAAGAACAACCGAAGAAAGTCGAAGAAAAACTTCCAACAACAGGCGGTAAGGCAGAAAATCCATATTGGAAATGGATTGGGGCTACACTTGTAGTACTTGGCGGTATCGCAGCTGTCTATGTATACAGAATGCGTAAAAAAACAAAACAAGAAATGTAAGTAACACTCTCAACTGATAAGGGAGGGCGGGATATAATGTGCGTGTTTGATGTACATTATCAGATTGATGGGATCAAATACAAAAAATCGTATTTGCTAGCATTACCTGAAGATGGGTTTCAGTTGCGAAACAATATACAACATGTTCTATTTCAAGATCACCAACAAGCAGTTACAATCCTTTCTACAGATTTAGAAGATCTATTTTTAGAAGAAGAGTAAAGAGAGAAAGAATGGAAACGTAAAAAGGCATAAAAATATAGAATACTTCTATTTAACGATATAAAAAGATAAATAAATAAAAGGAGGATTTCTCATGAAACCAATTAAGCACATGCGAAGCAAACGTGGTTTTTATATCGGTAGATTGAGTCAACAAATGGCAAATCAAGCGAATCATTCACAAAATTCATCTGAATTGGCTGGAATTACAGGAAGAGGGATGGCATTTTCAAGTTTTTTAATGACATTAGCTGGTCATCAAAAAGGGATGAAACTGATTGATCCAAAATCCAATTTCCATAAACATTTTCACAAGTGATAACAAGTTTAGTTTAGGAAGGATGTTCTTTCATAAGAGCATCCTCCATCAAAAAAAGGAGGAACAGAAACCATGTATACCAATCGGCATGAATGCTGGGAATTATTTTGGAAAGAACAACTCACGGTAGAAGATGAGTTGGATGTAGAACAAATGAAACAAGAACTCTTTGAATATAAAACATTGCTAGATCAGATGAATCAACTCCAACATGCATCCGCACAACCTCACATTTTAGTCCAATTAGCGATAGAACAACGCATACAAAAACACCAACAAAAAGTAGTAGCGCTTGCTTAGTCCATGTAAGAAATGAGGTGAAAAAGTGGCACGTAGTAAGTTTGATAAAGAACTTGAAACCATGCTTGAAAAGAACTGGAAACCGCTTCTTGTTTTAGGGGGTGTGGGCTTTGTCTGGTACTCCAAAGAAAAAATATTGGCGGAACTCATGAAACGTGTACCAGTAGCAATTGATGTAACTGTTAGTATATGCCGCCTGATCTTGTTAGGAATCTTAATCTATACAATGATCCGTATCGTCCTACATTACTTGTATGTATATTTTGAGAAAAAGCGATATCAATATGTGATGTTTATCCCGCATATCGATGATGACGTGACAGCGGAGAAGTTAGGTCAAATGATTCGACATGTGCATAAAACAGGGCGAAAACCATTAGAACGTCTATGGAAAGGGCGTGAATGGTATCGAATGATTATGTTTCGCCCAGAAGGTCCAAAAGAACGTGTACGCTTTTATATTGGTGGTTCAAAAGATGAACTAAAGCGTGTTGTGCAAGCGATGAAGAGTGTATATGAGCATGCTGAAGTCTACGGAGTTTCTCGTAAGGAAGTGCCTTTTCCATCTAAAAAAGCAGTAGGTGGACGAATGGTGCTCAAACGAAAACGAGCAGCTACGTTATCACTCGCTCGTTACAAGAAAGATCTGTTACCGATGCTGGGAAACGCAATGGAAGAAAAAACATGGGTAGACATCGCCTTTTCACCAGACAATGGATATCACCTTACAAAAGGGATTCGTAAAGCGGAAAAAGCACTCAAAAAGAAAAAGAAACATGAATTAGACACATTCGAAAAAGAGGAAATCAGAGCATTGAATAAACGTTTCTCAAATAACGAAGTGGCATTTCAGGTATCTGTTTCCTTTGCAAGTGAACATTATCCTGGTGTACCAGTCATTAAAAATATTGGTCATATGGTAGCAAGTATCATGGCCGATGTAAATGAGTTACGGTACAGACGCCTCAAGCGTTGTATGCCCACCGTACCAAATCCGATATATGGAAAGATGGTATGGACCAGCTCAGAACTTTTGAATGTGTTTCATCTTCCAGATGTGACAGGAGATAAAGAAAAGAAAGCAGAACAACGCATTCTTTATTTAGATAAAGGAGAGGCAATGCTACCAAACGATATGTTGGCGGAAGGAATCGCAATTGGTCACGTTATGCACCCCTATATCAAAGATCGATTAGTAAGAATTAAAGAGAAGTATTTAAGTAACCACGGCTATATCACAGGAAAAGTAGGGAAAGGGAAAAGTTCTTTAGTTATGGCTTTAATGCAGAGTCGTATTGATCGGTGGATTGAAAATCCAGATAAAGAAGGTGGATTCTCATTATTTGATCCAGCACAAGATTTAGCACTTGTTACGATGAATCGTTTGTTAAAAGCAGAGCTTGACGGAAAAACAGTAGATTGGAGCAAAGTTCATTTTATACGCTTTCGCGATACCAACTATCCTCCAGCACTTAATTTACTCCATAGATTTCCAGATGAAGCAGGAGATGAGGTGCAGGCAGTCGTTGAATCTATTATGGAAATTATTAAAACTGTGATTCCAGGGCAAGCGCCGCAAACCGAAAGGTTGCTAGAAAACATAATAGGAACATTGTTATCCGATACCTCACGCATACACACGATTTTGAGTGTCCCACTGTTTATTACAGATGAAGCATTTCGCAGACATGTTTTGAATCATGTAAAAGGGCCACAGAAACAGTACTACATGAACTACTGGGAATTTGAGGTGGAGAACGCATTAGAAGACAGTAAACAGGCGATATTGAACCGTTTAGATATGTTTCGGAATACATCTTACCTCAAGAGAATGTTTGGTCAAACAGACTGTTTTTTAGATATTCGAAAATGGATGGATCAAGGTCATATCGTTATTTTTGATGTTCTAGGAATGGGCAAGAAAGATTTAGCTGTGACAGGTGCATATATTGCCAATCAATATCATCGTATTGCACAGAAACGGCCAATTGGTTCTAAACTACATCTTATGCTTATCGACGAAGCACACGATTTTAAAATACCGATTCTTAGCAAAGTTGTAGCAAAAGACCGTAAGCATGGATTAGGACTTTGGATCTTAACGCAACGAGTAGAGGGGCAATTAGACCCGGATTTAAACGAAGCATTACGAGAAGCGGGTGGTAATTTCTTTGTATGTGGTCAAGGGATGAGATCAGCAAGAATTTTGGAAGGTGTTATGCAAAATAAGTTCAGAGCGGATTATTTGCAAGGTCTACCCAACTTAGTAGCGGCGATTCAAACACAAGAGAAGCTGGAAGGAGATACAGAAGAACGAAACGTTTGGTGTACCGTTCGAATCCCTCCACTAAATCGGTATTTACCTAACGGTAATGTAGCTGATTATCTAAAAAAAGAAGAAACACAAGCCGCAAATGATTGGACCAAATCAAAAATTACAGAATTGGAACAGCATAGTGGCAAATCGGCAGAGGAAATTGATAAAGAAATTGATGAGTTTTTATATACAAAAGCTAAATATCTTACGCCAAAAAATGAAACTACAAAAGCACCAGATCGACAAGAGAAACAGGCACCTGTCAACCTAGAAAAGGAATCAAAAGTGAAACTTGTAGTGGTGGGTTCAAATGAAGAACGTCCAGCACGTAAGAAAAGAAAAAGTATGTTCGACGACTGGTAAAAGGGGTAATTGTTATGAAGGTAGTGGCTTTATTAGAAGAAGACGAACAAGTTTTAGTAAATATATATACGCACCTTTTTGTCGATGTGGAGTACGTCACGATGCGTCATTACGATGGATATAACAAACGCTCTGTATATAATCGTCTCCGTAAGTTAGAGTTGGCGAGTTACATTAAAAGTGAATACTTGCCAGTACCAACTATAAGAGGACAAAAGCGATCAAATGTTAGACCTAAGAAGGTGTATACATTAACCAAAAAAGGAGTAGATACCGTACGTGACTTGCGAGGAGATGTGAGGTGGAAAGCCAAATGGTCTGTACGTGCACCGCATTTTGTCTATCACAGTATCATGTTGGCTCATGTAGAGTGTGCGATGACCCATGCGTCTAAGAAGCAAGATTCGAGGATATTAAGAGAGTGGATTAGTGAGGTGCTTGGCACATTTAAATATACGAACAGTAGAAAAAAATCAAAAAAGGAGGGGGCTGGCATTATTCGACCTGATGCAGTAGCGATCATTGGGAATAAAAGAAACGTTTCGGCAAATGGCATTCTCTTCTTAGAAATGGAGCGCTCTTTTAGTACAAAAGAGGTGCTCATAGAGAAAATAACTCGTTATAACGAATTTATGAGACAACAAAAGATGGATGAATACGTAAAACACGCAGGGATTTCTTACCCTGTCGGGCAGTGTTCCCTTACTTTTATCGCTGGAAGTAAAAACAGAGAAAATGAGTTAATGCGCTATTTAAAAGGTGTTGAAAGTCCAGAAATTCCAGTGTTTATTACATTATACGAAGACATACTACAAAATCCATTTGGCGAGATCTTCCGCGATATTGAAGAAATGGATGAAAAAGTGGGGTTATAAGATCGTGTTTAAATTTATTATTTCGTTTGTTGCAAGCATCATCACATTAGTTGTTTTCTCAGATTGGATTTTTGCAAGAGTACCAGGATCACGTGCGGCCTGGGAAGCAATCCAAAGTAAAGTAATGGAAACTTACTATACCCAAGGATGGGAAGGGGTACTGATTTTGGGAGTCGTTGCAGTTGGTGTATATAAAATGGTGGATCGATAGAGGTGAAAATTAAGATGGATATGCATCCAATTACGCTTGTAAAGTGTTTAGGACTAGGGATATGTTTATATTCGCTTTTAGGGGTACTTATTTGTGCCAAGCGAAAACAGTGGGAAGGCTGCATGAAATTCTTAGGGTATGGCATGGTGGGTGTGGCTTTTGTCTTGAGTGAAGGAATTGTAGAGGTTGCAAAATATATTGGTGGTCCCATCGCATTTGGTGGTGGATCTTAACGAATAAAGGGGTGAGGGATTGTGCCGATTATTGGTTTGAATCCGGATTACATGCAAGGAAATTATCTAGTGGAGAGCATTGTAATAAGTATTTTACTACTCGTTGCAATTGTCCGTTTGGTTCAGCTGAAAAAATGGGGGATGTGTACGTTAAGTTTTGGTGTATGGCTATTCCTACTCATTGTAATGTTTTTTGGGAAAGAACTAGCGAATATAGGACCAATGATAGGTGGTCCTACCAACCCAGGGTTTTAACAGCTAAGAAAAAGTTTATAGGATTTGGTCATGTTCCAAAAAATCGTAAAAAGAAAGGATGGAACGACATGTTTACCTATAAGGAAACATACGAACGAGGGAATTTGGAAGAGGCAGATTGCCGGTTTATAGATCAGATTTGCAGTCAGCTCGATTGCGGGGAAAGTTATGATATTTGTTTATCTATGACAGATACGTATCTACAGAAAATTTTGGTGATGGGAAATGGAAAGATACTTGAAATAGAGATTGGTCTACATCTAGACGAATTGGAATGGAAATGTGATTGTAAAGAACTCACAAAAGAAAAAGCAATTTCAGAAGTGGAATATGAATTAAGTTGTTACAACAATTTTCAACAAGCAAGAATGGAGAAAGGTTCGGGGTTTAAAAAAGAGGTGGAGAGCTTTCTTGAACTGTTAAAAGAAAGGGAGAGTGCATGATGGAAAGCGTTCTGGAAGTGCATTGTGAGGAAGGGAGGAACTATTTATGTGGAAGAAGATAAGAAATTGGTTTCGAAAAACAAAAAATGGAAAAGAAGGGGAACCACGTAAAGCATTACGTGTTCCCTCTTATAGAGGTAGATTGATAGGGAAATGGCTTTTTTGGGGGATATTAGCTTGGATGTTTTTCGTTTCTTGCACTACAGTCTTCAAAACGATGAAGGCAGACGCAAAAGTAACGCCGCAAACAGAAACAAAACAAGTGGTGCCTGAGCAAAACCTTGCGACACGCCCAGAAGCGATTGAATTTACACGTTTATTTACAAAAGAGTACTTTACCTGGAAGAGGGGAGAGGAAGATCTTAGAAAGCGTGCAGAGCGTTTAAAAATATATCTATCCAAAGATGTAGACTCACAAGCTGGTGTAGAAACGAATGCTTTACAATGGGATTCAGATTTTCTTTCTGCAACACTTTTAAAAGTGGATGACAAGAAGCAAAAAGAAGCGAACGTGATCTTTAAAGTGAAATATAAATTACACCGCATAAAACCGGATAACAGTGGGGAAGAGGTCAAAGAAGTGATGCAACAAGTTTCCATCCCAGTTCAAACAGATGGGAAAGCATTTGTCGTAAATGGGTTACCACAGGTTGTGAAAATAAATGAGAAAGCAACGGTAAAAGAAACAGAAGATGAACGAGAAGAAGTGAAAGATGTGAAGGCAAAAACAGAGATTCGTGAGTTTTTACCAACATTTTTCAAATCGTATACAACCGCAACGCAAAAAGAACTGGCATATGTACTTGAGAATCCAGAAATTAAAGGTTTAGAAGGCAGCATGAAGTTAGATAAGATCATTTCTTCCAAAGTATACCCAGGAAAAACAAAAGGGACATATGAGGTGCAAGCAGAGGTATTGCTAATTGATGTACACTCGGAAACAAAAATGAAGGCTGTTTATACCTTGGTTGTGAAACAAGCTGGAAAGCAATTTGTTGTGACAGACCTACAAAATTAAGGGAACGAGAGGGGAATGTATATGTTGGATATTATGAATTATTTCATGCTAGGAATGGGTTTAGAGGGCGTATTTGAAGAAGCGAAAACGCAAGGAACTTACGCACTATACATTGTGTTTATCGGAATTGGTGTTTACTTAGGGTTTAAGCGCGCTTGGACATTATTCGCATCTTTAGTTGTAGGAGGCGGGGCATTGGTGTTCTTTATTAATAAACCGGACGCATTGAACGCCATCGGAACATTCCTCGGTGGACTTGTCGGTCTGTAAGAAAAAGGAGGGAACTGCATGCAAGAACCAAAACAAAATGGAATTGTATCATATTGCTTCGGAAGCTATATGAGTTTCATGAGAAGACAATATGAGCTCATGGGGAAAAGACTTCCTCGCGCTGTGACGTGGCGCGCAATGGGATATTTTGTAGTGGTAGAAGCGGTGCTAGTAGCGCTCCGCTTCCTCCCCCCTTTTACATGGTGGCTCAGCGATTTCATTGATCAATTTTATCTCGTGTACTACATTGTTCTCCCTATTTTTCTTATCTGGGGTGTGGACCAATACAAAACAGATGACAAATCCCTTTTTTCCTATGTACGATCTTGTACGACATTTACATTTCGAAATCATCGAAGAAGTCGTTTAGCTTCTATCCCAAAATTAACCAAACATGTTGTGCGAGGAACAACGTTCATACAGTATCAACCGGAAGATGTTCAAAGTACGCAACAAATAGATCAAAAGAACACAGATATACATGCCTATTCAGTAACATTTTTAAATCAAGAGGAGGAATGTAAGAATGTTGAAAAGTATGAAACGCAATCCGTTGAAACACATTGAAAAGAATTTGGCATTTAGTATAGATGGTCGCTGTTCCTCGGTATATGAAGTAAACGGATTTGGATATGATCACAAAGATGAAAGTACAAAAAAAGCGTATTACCGCAATCAACTCGCTTTATTTACCCACCAAGAATACGATGTACAGTTTCTTGTCATTCCACGGACAACAGATTGTGATGAAATCATCGATCAGCATATCGCAACATTGAAAGGACCAACAGCACCAACAGGACATTTCTTTTTTGAACAAGTGAAAAAGTACCTTCGGAACTCATCGCTCGCAAAAGAAAGCATGGAGTACCGCTTTTACGTACTGGTTCAGATGAACCAAGCAAAAAAGGAACGGAAAATTATCAATCCTGTCGTAGAATCTATGAAATTCTTCAAAAAAACATGGGAGGGCTTCACACAAACAGCGCACAACGTTTCAGGATTAGGGGCGACAGATATTTTAGAAGAGGAAATCGAATCGTATTTAGAAACAGAAGAACTTGTTTATCATCAAGTACGTAGCGCTTTTCAAAATACAAAACGTGCCAATCCAACCTCTATTCGTTTTCTCTTCCAACATAACTTTACACGCGGTATGACAGAACCGGTCCACGGTAAACAATGGAAAGTGGGCTCCACATTTGAAATGGAAAATGAACAAGGAGAAACAGTACGGGTGAGGCGACCAGACTTACAGAAGATGATTCAGTTAACAGATTGTGTCATTGATGAAAGTCCAGGACGTTCTCTGGTGCTGGAACAACAGAATGAACAGGGAGAAATAGAAACAGCGCATATAGCCTTTCTAGCTATGAAAAGTATGCCAGAAGCATCTGTTTTCCCAGGGGGAGAGTGGATTTATAGACTGCAATCTCAAGCTTTGAAATTCCCTGTTGAAATGAGTATTCGTGCACATCACTTAGAAAATCAAATGGTCACAAAAAAATTAACAAATAGTGAAATGGAATTAGAAGATCAGCAAAAACAAGCGATGATGGGACGCGGCTCAAAAGATATGACGATTGAGAGAAAAAGGCAAGGCGTTCGTATTGTCAAAGATCGTTTTGAGACTTCGGGTGCTCCAGGATATGAATTAAGCGTCTTGTTTTGTGTGTACGCTCCTGATGCGAAGACATTGCAAACGAGAATCGAAGCACTTAAAACGGAATATAGAAAAATGAAAATAGAACTGGTAAATTCATTTGGAGATCAACTCGCTTACTTTTATGAATTTCTACCAGGTTCCAAACGATACAACAAAGATTTTAAATTGTTTGTAGAACCAGGCATACTCGCACAAGGGATGTTTGGTGCTACAACACAAATCGGGGACAATCAAGGTTTCTACTTTGCAAAAACCAAAAAATTAAATCGCCCTGTCTTTATTCGGCCAGACTTGGCAGCCAAAGCACTTGAATACATCATTACAGAGTTTGAGAGTCTATCCGTCATGTTTGCAGGGCAAACCGGGAAAGGAAAGTCGTTCCTCATGAACTTGTTAGCCTTCTGGATTGTCCTTAGCGGTGGAAGAGCATTTATCGTAGATCCGAAGGGGGACAGGGGCAAATGGAGCAAGTTGTTACCAGGATTTAATAAGCCAGAGATGGGATTTTTAGAAATCTGGACACTTGGAAAGGAAAAAGAAGATGCCGGCTGTTTGGATCCATTTCGAATCAGCGCAACAACAGAAGATGCGAAGAGCTTGGCACTTGAAGTCTTAACATCTTTATCAGAAGTCGGTTTAAATGATACAAGGTACGATTACTTATATAAAGCAATTGAAATTGTTGCAAAGGAAAAAGACGCATGTTTAACGTTAGTTCGTGTAGAGCTGGAAAAAATGAAATTACATGAAAATTTATTACCAACTGAGCGAGAACAATTAAATGCATTAACAAATCGATTGGCAACGTTAGAAAGTATCCAGCTTGGGGATTTATTATTTGGGAAACCTGGTCAGAATTACCGTGTCATCAGCTTAGAAAGACCGTTACAGGTGGTGCAGATTCAGCACTTACAGATTCCAAAAGGAGACCCGCATACAAATGAAAGTGTAACAGATAAGTTGTCACGTAGCATTTTAGTCACGCTTGGTGCATTCGCAAAATCGATGATGCATTCAGACCGTGAGGTATTTAAGATTTACATGTTAGATGAAGCATCCAGTATGTTAAAAAATCGTGAGGGTGGCCGTATCTCCGATAAAATCATTCGAGAAGGGCGTTATCATAACATGGGGTTGTATTCGGGAACACAAAACGCATCGGATTATAATTCGGAAAATAGAGAGATTGCGAACGTTGGAATGAAGTTCTGTTTTTCTCTGAAGCATGATGATGAGGCAAAGGAAATGCTGAAATATTATAACCTACCTATCACTGAAGAAAATGTGCGAATGCTTAGAGAGCTTAGAAGGGGCGAAGCATTGTTCCAGGACATTTACGGTAGAACAGCGATTGTAGATATTGATCCCGTATTCGAAGAATTGGCACATGCATTTGATTCCTCTACCAAAACCGATGAAGAACGCTCCATGCAAATGGCGTAAAGCGTAGTACAATACAGATAAAAGAATTCGAAATTATCTGTATATGGAGGATGAAAAAAATGAAAAAGACAAAATTCGTATCTGGAATGTGCGTGGCATGCATGTTAGTACTTGGTGGAATGTCTGGTTGTGGAACGAACGAAACAAAGAGTACAGTAAATCAACAAGAAAGCAAAAAGGAAAGAGAAATGAAAGAAGCGGATAAAGCCGCAATGGAGTATGTAAGAGCGTTTATTGATCTTGACTCAACGAAATTAGAATCGTTATTTTATAAACCATATAAATTCATGGAAGGTGGAAACTCACATCCAGGGGCAAATAAAGGTATAGAAGAAAGATATGATTTATATCGTTACGATTTAAAAGAAGGGAAAGATGAGTATTACTATCACGTAAAATATTATCACCCTGTTCAAGAGAGAAAACGAGTGATGGACTTGAAAATGGTAAAAGATGAGAAGGATGGTAAATGGAAAAATTATGAATGGGCATGGGAGGACAATTACAGTTTAGAGTCCATTGTTGGTAGTATGAAACCAACCCATGTTCATAAATGGGGGCAAAAGGAATGAAGAAATTACTTTCACTTTGCATGATGTTGGTATTTCTACTCATGCCGCTAGGGTCATCCGTTACCCTAGCGGAAGAAGAGAAAAAACAAGAGCAAACAGGGCAACGGATATCAGAAAACTTATTCAAAGGGTACACAGATGACGTGTATAAAGGAAAATATTACGAGGTGGATACAGAAGCACCTAAAAAAGATGAGAAAGGGGTCATAGAAAAAGTAGGTAGTTATTTCTTTGGAGAAGATAGTATAGGGCAAGACATTCAGCGTATGATTTATACGACTTGTCAATGGTTTGTGAATTTGGCTTTTAAGCTGAACATTATGCTAACGCAACTCACCATGTTTTTAGTAGATCAAGCGTTGAATTTAGATATTGTTTCAGGTGTAGCGGATAAATTAGCAGCATCCATGCAAAATATCTCTGGTATTGGTGAAGATGAAGAGGGGAATGTAAACTTTTTAAGTGGAGGGTTATTTCCATCTATCATTAGCTTGATGTGCGTATTATCAGCATGCTATGCAGCATATGTCTTTTTTATAAAACGTCAGCCGACAGCGGGATTAAATGAACTGGTGAAAACAGTGTTAGTGATTGCATTTATTCTCGTCTTTATTGGAAATGCAGGTACTGTACTGAAAACTGCAAATACAATTAGTTCGGAAGTTAGTACAACGATTTTAGCGAAGGCAACAGGTACAGTTGCTGGAGATCCAGGTCGCTCACAAAAACAGGCAATATCTTCAGTTAAGAAACAAATTTGGAGTATTTTAGTAGAAAGACCGTACTTATTTATGCAGTATGGGGAAGATTCAAAGGAGAAAATTGGTGCAGGACGTGTTGATGAATTATTAAAAACAGCACCAGGTAAAAATAGAAATAATATTGTAAAAGAGGAAGTAGAGAAAAAAGGTAATCAAATGATGAAATTAGATTCTGTAGGGGATCGAATTATCTTCACACTTATCTATTACATCGTGAACACATTTATAGGAATTCCTATAAATGCATTCTGTTTGCTGATTGTAGCTTTCCAATTATGGTTCCTTGTCATGAGTTTAATTGCACCAATTGTTTTAGCTGTAGCTTTATTACCAGGGCATCGTAAAGTCATTGAGAGCTGGGTAACACAATGGATTAGACCGCTCGCATTAAAAGTCTTAATGTCTATTATGTTGGTTATTATTTTCACAGTATCAGAGTTATTGTATGTGTTACCAGAAGCGGGGCTTGCGGGATATGTGTCGACAATGGTATTCCAAATTATCGTGTTTATCTTATGTTATATCTTCCGTGACAGTATTACAGCATCCTTCAAGAAAACAAAGAACATCTATAAAACGATGACGGATATCTCGCTGATGACAGAGAATTTTGCAAATCGCGGAAAAGAAATGGCAATGGATGTCGGTGGAGCAGTAAGTGAACGAGTTGGAGATCATTTTAACTCGGCAGCTGAACTAGTTGCAGCTGGTGATCCAGAACCGATAGAAAAGGGAGAAACAAAAGAAGAGGAAGATAAGAAACCAAAACTCGCGAAAGTAGATGTTCCAGCCGATTTGTCAGCTTATGAGAAGAATGAAGAGAGCGAAGAAGACGAAGAAAACAGTAAAAGTAAACAACTCATTTCTTTACAAGATAATGTGCAAAAAGAAGGGGAGGATGTGGCGGAACAAAATGAGCAGGATATGCCTGAACAACAACTTGCACGATTGGATCCAGAAGAATTAGAAAAAGCAATGGAAAGAGCTGAAGAAGCGGGAGCAATAGATATTGAAAATCAGGACCAAGATAGAGAATATGCGAGTTTAGGAGAATTTACAGATACAACACCACTAGAAGAGAATCTAGAGGAGTTACCACACTTAGATATTCCACAAGAACATATATCCGATGACATAGTACCAAATGATCCAGTAGCATTAGATGAAAATGTTATTCCAGAAATCATGCCAGAACAAGTAGGCACTAAAGGAGTTATTTATCCGCAAGATACAGATATAGATGTCCAGTCACCTATACAAGAAAATATATCTGAAACACCTACCATTTCAGCACTAAGGGAAACGGCAACTATTCCAGATTTAATTCCAGATGCAGTAAACCCAGATGGAGAAATTCGTCCACAACAAGAAATCGGGATTCCGGTAACGCTATCAGAAATTGCAAATACAAACGTAGGACCTACGGCGTCACAAGGAGTTATTGAAACGCCAATTGTATCTACACCAGCTGAAACAGTAACTATTCCAGATTTAATCCCAGCAACCATAACCCCAGATGGAGAAATTCGCCCGCAACAAGAAATTGGAGTTCCAGTACCACCTTCAGAAATTGTAACTTCAACTATTCCAGCAAATACACACGTGGATGCTGTGGTACCACAAGATGTTATTGAAACACCTAGTGTATCGACACCAAATGAAACAGTAACTATTCCGGATTTAATTTCAGCTACAGTAAGCTCAGATGGGAAGATTGAACCACGACAAGAAATTGAAGTTCAAACACCACCTGTTATTCCGGATGCTATAGCTGCTGGAAGTGAAGATTGGAACTTGCCAACACAGGAGCCGAAACAATTAAATCATCTAGGCTCAATGGAAGACAAATAACATTCTAGAGTGTGAGGGTATCCCTCACCTCTAGTTCCAATATGGGAAGGGGGAAGTAGGTGATGAAAGCACAAATTAAAGAGCACATCGATGAGATGGTGCAAGAAGAGCTTGTAAAGAATACGCAAAAAAAGAAAAAGAAACCTGGGAAACTTCGAATCTTTTTCTTTATCTTACTTGCTAAGATTTTCGGTGTGTTATTGTTTTTTAGTTTCCTTGTATTTGTATTGTTTGGGCAAGGAATTGGAAAGAAAGAGGAGGCGACGCCACCATCTACAGTCCAAAGTAATGGGATGACAGTGTGTCGTCCAGGTGGGAAGACAGTGACGCCGGAAGAAATCCAACCGCATTTAGGTGGTGTGTTCACGGGGCAGGCACAGTCTTTTTTAAACGCAGGAACACAAAATCAAATTGATCCTGTTTTACTAGCAGCGATAGCGAAACTAGAGACGGGGAACGGTACTTCAAACGCTGTTAAAAATTATAATAATCCAGGTGGTTTGATGGACCCAAGTAGTTCTCAAATGAGGGGATTCCAGAAGTTTGCCACACTTGAAGCAGGGATTAGCGCCATGGCGCGCAACTTATATAAAAACTATATCGGCATGGGGATTACAACAATTGAAGCAATTGGCGCCAAATATGCACCACCAGGTGCCGCAAATGATCCACATGGTACGAATGGGTTGTGGCCCATATTGGTAACGAAATTTGTCGGTCAAATGGGAGGACTGTCTTTTAATTGTGAAGCGGGAAAGCCTGGGGGTGTCGTGGATACTGGCGCAGCAAGCTCACAAGGTTTTATCCGTCCTATCGTTCAAACAACGATTACAAGTCCATTTGGACCACGCTGGGGAACAATTCATAAAGGAATTGATTATTCTTGCCAAGACGGTGTCACCGCAATTGCCGCGTCGAAAAGTGGCGTTGTAGAATTAGCGAAGTTTGGCGGCTATGGAAACGTTGTTGTAATTAATCATGGAAGTGGGTATTGGAGTTTATACGGTCATATGTCGTCTATTACGGTACAAGAAGGACAGAATATGGGAGTTGGCCAGCAAGTAGGTGTTTGTGGGAAAACTGGGCAGGTAACAGGTCCACATCTGCATTTTGAGATTAAAACATCCTTTACATTCGGGCAAGTAGATCCAGCGCCATTTTTACCACAATGATAGGGAGGAATGAGAATGAAACAAGCGATAGCAGCCATTCTAATTATTGGGCTCGTAATCACAAGCACCTGGTTATGGAGTCAAAATCGTGCATTGCAAAATAAAGTGCAAAAAACAGAGAAGAAATGGACGGAACAAGTCAAAGAATTGACAGCAGAAAATAAATCGCTCCAAAAACGGATTACAGTGTTAACAGAAAATACACAAGACAAAGGGCAGGAAGTAGCCAAAAAATTCGTGACACTTCTGATGCAGCAAGATAATCAACAAAAAGAAAAGTCCGGATTAACACAGATCAAAGAAATGGTGACAGGAGAGGCAAAGAGAAAGTTATTTGAAGCGCCTGAGGATGCGCATGGACATTTAATGGATTCTTCGCTTCAGATTCAGACAAAAGCAAACATTATAGATATGTATTACAGGAAGACGGCTGATAATAAAGCAGAGGTAAACGTGAAATACGATTATGTGGCTACGGTAAATAGTACAGAGCAACAACAAAAACACACGATAAAGCTTTATTTGATATTAGAGGAAGAAGAATGGTTTGTAGAAAATTACGAGTTTCAAATCAATGCAGGAATCGAAGGGCCATAATGCGGAAATGGAAGGGGAGAGGATATGAATCAAAATATATTACACGAGATCGGACATGAGATATTGCAGGAAATATTCTTACTCATTCGAAATGTATGTTCACATCCAGGAGAAGATTTTTATAGCATGAAATATGTGCGGGACATTGTTGATGCTATACATAATATCCCGCATTCCATTCAGAAACAGAGTGATAAGTTTTTAGAATTCGAGCTAAAATTGTTGCAAGAAACTTTACTGTATATGGATTTTTGAAAAGTAGCTGTAGAAAATGCTCCGTATTTTAGAGCATTTTCTACACATGTATATCATGTACTACAGAAAAGGCATGAAAGGATATAACACAATAGAAATGGGGCGACGGGGAATGATCGCAATTGGAATAGGGCTGTCGGTTTTGCTGATAGCCTATTTGTGTATCCAGTATATCCGTTTCAAGAGCGAAAGTTAGAACAAGGTAAATATGATGGATATGGTTTTTGGTTTATTCTTTGGACTGGATGCTCTATGTATATATCTGATCATGTTTTGCAAGAAAGTGAATTGCAATGGGGCATCAAAATGGGAGGAGCCATTTTGATGACAGGAATTGGAGTTGCATGTGTGGGAAAACAGCTTATATATGATTTGAGACATAAAAAATTACCATTTTAAAGAAAATGACTTTTCAGATTCGCTTGTAATCCTTTTTAAATGAAGTGTGAATACATTTTGGTATTAAGTGACGTTTTTTTCTTTATTCGTGTTATTAGATAGTTTAAATGGTTATAGGCAGAAAAAGGAGAGGGAAATGATTTTTTTAAGGGTAATTGCATATATTTTTTTAGTATTGTAATTTTTCAAGGCTATTGTAGCAGGGTTAGCTGGGATTGTGAAGAAACATAGTATAATCGTGAAAATATACAAAAATAAAACGCATGTCAAGATGAGTTGTAAGTGAACTTTTGAAAGGAAGTGGGGAAATCGTGATACATCGGTATGAAATTGATTTTTCTGTGATGTATGATGGAAAGGTAACAGACTTACAATCAGCAATTATTCCAGCACCTTCTTTAGAAGAAGCAACCATGAAATTACAATCGGAAGTAAAACGACGGTTAGGGAAATGTCGTGTCAAAATTGATCATACAAGTTTACTTGTTTCAGAGGATAGTCGATATACAATTAGATGAAATAAAGAGGAGAGTCTTGCGAATAGCAAGGCTTTTTCATTTGGAAATGGACATGAATCTTTCTTGAAAAGATTCCATCTGAACGGAGACTTTTGAATGTTAATTTAGATGTTGTGCGGTAGTAGAAATGTCAAAATTGTATTTCGTTTTTTATAAGAGCTTTTTGTGGAATAGAGACATATTTCTAAACAAAATCATCTATTCCAAGGGGGTATTAAGTTGCCGTTTTGAGAGGTGTCTTTTTCTTTTAAAAAGCCGACTGAAAATCTAAGTTAAACATTTTCGTTATAAGGTTCTTAAGGAAAGCAGGTGTATGTACATAAGTTATGCACCCTAACATAGACTTAAGCACACATACCTAGACATATGTGCTTAAGTCTATGTGACAGATGGAGAGAATTTCGGAATTATGGAGCATCAAAAATCTATTTTGGATACAAAACATAAGAAAAGAGTGCTTCTACTGATTGAAATGGATAGATTATATGATGAAGTGGAGAATTTTAAAGTGATTGAAAGTGTCTTGGGAAGGGAGTAGATTTTCTGTTATGATAGAAAAAGTAATGAATCAGCGAGGTGAAAGTAATGATTTTTTTGTTTCGATTTGATGTGACAGACAAGGGAATGGATTTTATTCTAAATGAAGAAATAGCAAAAGATATGTATCCTGACTTGGAAGAAATGCTCCGTGATGTAGTGAAATCTTTATGCTCCATGCTTGATTACTATAAAGTCTATAACAAAGAGAAAACCATCTTTTCAGGAGTCATTCACGATAATGGGGAAGCTGAGGTTACACTCAGTAAAGGTTTGGGAAAGTACATTGACGCATATACCAAGAATCAAATTATCTTTGAGCATGGAAAACTAATTACTGAACTTTGTACCACAATCATGGATCGGAGATCGGCAGAAGACAAATTAAAAGGAGAACGATGGTAGAGTATCGTTCTATTTTTATAAAAAGTTTGATTACATTGTAAAGATTAATTAGTGGCGAGTAGTTCAATGAAAATACGTGTTAGAAAAGCGTTATACATACGTAGAAAAATAGAGTACTCATGGCTCATTTGTTGTATACTAAAGAAGCTCAAGTAAGAACTATATTATGCGGTTTTAGGCATGAAAAAACGTCTTTTATCAGCACGTAAAAGACGTTTTTTATTTGAACATTATACATATAGCATGTCTTATGAGTAGTAAGACATGCCACGTTCAGAAAATGTGCTGACCCAGAAACGTATATTATCCCTACATAGCTTGTTGCACAAACAGAATCCGCAAGTCTATCATATCATAAATCAATGATGAAAAAGCGATATATTTCACCATTCCTTGTATATATTTCTAATTAGATGTATACTAAATATGGTTTCTTTTGTAAAATTTTTAGGTGTTTTTCAAGTCAATTTATGGTCGTTATCTAATCTATTGTATGTATCGGCAGTCGGGCTCTTATGTTCATCATAAGAGCCTATTTGCATGTTCAATTTGTTTTTATGTACAATAAGAAAAAAGAGATATTATCAGACAGGGAGAGGAAGCCCATGTCCAATCAAAAATTGGTCAATTTGCGCATTGATTTTGCATTTAAACAATTATTTGGTACATCGGGAAGTGAAGAAATTCTCATTACATTTCTGAACGCAATGTTAAAGAATTCGTTAGAATCACCGATTCAATCGCTTCAATTTGAAGACCCACATTTGCATAGGGAACATGAAGAAGATAAATTATCAATTTTAGATGTCTCCGCAACATTAGACACGGGAACTAGGATTAACATTGAAATTCAAATGAATAATCATCACGACATTCTAAAACGTTCCCTTTATTATTGGAGTAGATTGTATGCATCTCAATTAAAAAAAGGGAAGCCATATAGTTCCCTTCATAAAACCATTACCATTAATTTATTGAACTTCGCCATGTTTAAAGAATATGAAGATTTTCATACGACGGGGAAACTGTGGAATATACAACAGCAGCAACTCCTAAGTGACGATATAGAAATTCATATCGTTGAAATTCCAAAATTGCTACAGCAGTGGCGTGAGGAAAAAGTAAACCCATGGGAGGATTCGTTTGTTCGTTGGTTATTATTGTTACCAGCCAATGAAGATGAGCATTTAACACATACACTGGAGGAGATTGCGATGAATCAGGATCCAATTTTACAAAAGGCGATGGATAAATGGGAACATATGAGTCAAGATGCTTCTTTTCGTAAAGAGTATGAAGCAAGGGAAAAAGCTTTGATGGATGAAGCGGCCGGTATTGCACATGCATTAAATAAAGGGGTTCAACAGGGAAAACGTCAAATGATTCTGGGTATGCATCGATTACAAATCCCAATAGAAACCATTGCACAAGCAAGTGAACTAACGATTGAAGAAGTAAAGAAAATCATAGAGCAAGCATAAAAGAGGCGGACTTTGGACCGCTTTTTTTTACGAAAAAACACAACAAAGACAGTTATGCCAGACTGTCTTTGTTGTGTTTTTGATTTCGCAAGTGTTTGTACGTATATATCATATCAAAATAGCTTTTATCATACGAAAGAAAAGCCTATATAATAGCCATTAAAAATACCGAATAAATTGCAATTAGTACTACGGGTATATAATATTTATATCCTTAATATATTGATTAAATTTTCTGATTATAATATTTCAACTTTATGAAGAAGGAAGGTGGAAATTCATGTGATAGTATAGAAATTAGAAAAATCGAAAAAATATAATATTTCATCATTTTTAATTTTAATAAACTTAGGGAGCATGTTCTTATGAAAACTACGGATTCAAAAAGCCTATGGAGAAATGCAATTTATGTACAAGTTTTCTCTGCGTATTCCTTACTTATGCTTGGGGTATTTATTGATATGTTGGCTATTATGACAATTGTTGGATTTGAATGGGAAGTTGGACCCACCATGATTGGATTGATCCCTGTTGCGTATGCACTTCCAGGGATTTTATTTGGTTCTTGGGCAGGTGTGATTGCCGATCGCTTTAGGAAAATTCCAATTATGATGTTTTGTAATCTTATGGTGGGTCTATTAACAATTGTTCTTTTATTTGTTCAAAATATTCATTGGTTGTTATTGGTATTAATGATTCGTTCTATTTTTATTGTTTTCTATTATCCTGCACAGCAAGTACTAACAAGGCAGATTGTGTCCCCTGATTTGCTTACTAAAGCAGTAAGTATCAATGGAATAGTTGAGCAGGGAACCAAAATAGTAGGGCCGCTTATAGGAGGTATGTTGTTGAGCTGGTTTCAGCCAGAGTTCTGCCTCATTATAAAAGCGATAAGTTGTTTATTAGCTACTTTGGTTCTAATACCCACAATAAAATTCAAAGAATCTCTATCAAAGGAACTTGTTGAAAAGAACCAGCAAAGTACTTGGACTGCTTGGGTACAAGGGTGGGGGTATGTGTTATCTAATCGGATACTATTATCAACCATAATTTTCGTTACAATAGCTATGGGTGTACTACAATTAGTAGATGCGCAGTTTCCTACTTTATTTAAAAGTTTGTTTCCCCATGATAAAAATCAAATGGGATATATCATTTCGATTATTGGACTTGGGGGAATATTGGGTGCATTACTAACTCAGAAATTAAAACAATTTCAATATGGCTGGGTAGTATGTGGAGGTATGCTTTTAATGGGAATTGGTTTTGGGGGGATTGGTTTGATAACGCCCGATACGGTCTTCGTTTTAGCCTATTTAATTAGTTTTATCGCTGGTATTGGAAGTGGGCTGATGCTTGTATCTAATCAAGTCATATTACAAATAGAATCCAATCAAGATCAAGTAGGCAGAGTATTTGGTATTCAAAGCAGTTTAACAAACGCAGTTCTAATTATTTCTCCTGCTATGAGTGGTCCATTAGTGCATTTGTTTGGAGTAACTCAACTCTATGTTTATGGAGGGATTGGGCTTGTTATTATTGGAGTAATTGGAGTTTCACTGCAGAAATATTTATGGGCTAAACATAAACACGAACCTATAAGAGCAAATAATTTTTGAAGGGAAGATTTTTATGACCAATGAGGAATGTTATCCATTAAGCCATCCGCAGCGAAGAATATGGTATACAGAAGTTGTTCATTCTGATAAAGGAATATGTAATTTAAGATTTTTATTTAAACTTCATCGAAAAATGAATTATTCAAAATTAAACCAAGTTGTGAATCGCGTTATCAGTGAAAATGACGGTCTGTGCATTAGGTTAAAAGAAAATGGGCATCAGGAACCGAAACAATATTTTACTAAACATGAAGAACAAGAATTTGAGTTTTTTGATTTCAGTAATGTGGAGAATACAAATTTGCTTGAGGAATGGATTGAGCAGAAAACAAAAGAAACGTTTACATTATTTAATTCAAATTTATACTATTTCGCTTTAATAAAATTAAACGATAATGAATGTGCAGTCTTTGGAAATGTTCATCATATTATTATGGATGGTTTATCAATTCAAATATTCACTGAGCAGATTGCAAAATATTATTATGACATGCATAACGAGAATGAGGAAGGCGAAATTAAAAATTCATATGTTCAATTTCTGACCAATGAACAAACATACTTGAATAGTAGTCGCTTTCAAAAAGATCAAAAGTTTTGGTTAGAGGAATTTAAAACACTGCCATCTGTGACTGGATTGAAGCCTTATAATACGTACCAAGTTAGTACTAAAGCAACACGTGAGACATTTATATTAACGGAGCATTTGAAGAGAAAGATAGAAAAATTTTCTGAAGATTACAAAATTGGTTTATACACCCTTTTTGTTGCTGCTTTCTCGTTGTCCATGTATCGGTGGACCTCATCGCTTGATATTGGTTTAGGAATGGCTTACGGCAATCGTATGACTAAAATGGAACGAAAATTGATTGGAATGATGGTGAGTACAGTTCCTTTAAGGATGGATATTGATCCAGAAGAAGAAGTACTTTCATTTATTAGTAGGGTGTCCAGAAAACAAAGTAAATCATTGAGACACCAGAAATATCCATTTGATTTGTTATTAAAGCAGATTAATAAAGAGAATAACAGTAATGTGAGACTTTTCGGAACTACGATTGATTATAGGGATCGTGATGAAAGTGGTGACTCACTATGGATTCCAAACCGTGAAGAAGTACAAGATTTTGCAGTGCATATTGAAAATCTAATTGATATAGACTCTTTACATGTACATATTGATTATCGTGAGGAGCTATTTTCTAAGGAAGAGATAGAACGATTTTTTAACGTTATGCTAGTGATACTAGAAAATACTTTTGAAAACCCAAAGCAGAAGGTGGCTGAAATAGAAATCATTTCTGAGGAAGATAAAAGAAAAAGTTTAGTTGAGTTCAACAATCCTAAACTGGATGTCCCACCTCAAGTAACTATTCATGAAATGTTCGAACGGCAAGCGATGATTTATCCAAATTCTATTGCAGTTACGTATGAAAAAGAAAAAATTACTTATAAGGAGCTTAATGAACGTGCAAACCAGTTAGCTCATTATCTGCAGAAAAAGGGAGTAGGACCTGATACTTTAGTTGGACTGTGCGTTGAACGTTCCCTCGAGATGATTGTAGGTATTTTAGGAATTTTGAAGGCTGGTGGGGCTTATGTTCCACTTGATCCAACATATCCAGAGCAGCGACTTCAATATATTTTAGAAGATGCTAGCATTCAGTTATTCGTAACGCAAGAAAGTTTAAAAGAATTGAACTGGTTACCAGAAAATGTTGAGTCGATTTGCCTGGATCGTGATCAAGATGAGATTGGGAAAGAAAGTAAGACTTTGCCGGTTTCTAGTGTCGTTCCCCAAAATCTGGCATATGTAATCTATACTTCGGGATCAACGGGAAATCCAAAAGGCGTTATGATAGAGCATCACAATGTTATACGGTTATTTAAATCGACGGATTGTTTGTATCAGTTTAATGAAAAAGATACTTGGACGCTTTTTCATTCGTATGCATTTGATTTCTCAGTATGGGAAATTTGGGGAGCGTTATTATATGGTGGAAAATTAGTTGTTGTTCCGTACTGGATTAGTCGATCACCTAAGGATTTTTATCAATTATTGGTGGAGGAAGAAGTCACAGTTCTAAATCAGACACCTTCGGCATTCCGCCAATTAATACGAGTGTGTGAACAAGAAGATAAGAATAAAAATTTGCAGCTGCGTTACGTGATATTTGGCGGAGAAGCGTTAGAACCTATTGGCTTGTTACCGTGGTTTCAAAGATATGGGGATAAAGAACCACAGCTAATTAACATGTATGGAATTACAGAAACTACAGTTCATGTTACATATTATCCAATTACTCTAGATGATGTACATCATGCTTCGAGAAGTAATATCGGAAAACGGATTCCAGATTTAGAAGTGTATATATTAGATGCTTATCAACAACCTGTTCCTATAGGTGTAGATGGTGAGCTTTATATTGGCGGGGCAGGGCTTGCACGTGGGTATTTAAATAGACCTGAATTAACAGCAGAGCGCTTTATATCTCATCCATTTAGTAGTGATCCGAAAGCAAGATTATACCGGACAGGAGACTTAGCGAGGTATTTGCCAGATGGGAATCTGGATTATCGTGGAAGAATTGATCATCAGGTTAAAATACGTGGTTTCCGAATTGAGATTGGGGAGATTGAGTCTACTTTAAATGCATATGCATCTATAAAAGAGGCAGTTGTAATTGTAAGAGAAGATCAACCGGGTGATAAACGATTAGTAGCTTATGTTGTAGGAGATGGAAATGTAGGTGCGTGGAGAGAGTATCTTAAAGCGAAACTACCGAGCTATATGGTACCTTCGGGATATGTGACGATGGAAGCCATTCCACTTACAGCTAACGGCAAAGTTGATCGTGAGGCATTACCTATGCCAGAGGAAAAGCAGATTAATAGTGAATGTGTTGGCCCTCGGAATAGTAATGAACAGATATTGGCTACAATTTGGAAGCAAGTATTAGGTATTAAAAAGGTGGGAATCTATGATAATTTCTTTGAAATTGGTGGCGACTCGATTCTCAGTATTCAAATCATATCTCAAGCAAGTCAATTAGGGTTAAAACTTACTCCAAAGCAAATGTTTGAATGCCCAACTATTGCCGAGCTGGCAGAAGTGGCTATAGAAACGCAGGGAATACAAGCGGAGCAGGGGATTGTGACAGGAGATGTGCCTCTTACTCCAATTCAGTACTGGTTCTTCGAGCAAGAACATTCACGTCCGGAGCATTGGAATCAATCGATGCTTTTAAGAGTAAAAGAGAGATTGGACGTGAAGTTACTAGAAGGAGCGATCTTAAACTTACTAAAACATCATGATGCTTTACGTTTCCGGTACGAACAGTTACCAAATGGAACGTGGAGGCAGAGAAATGAAGGGACTGATGAGCATTCTGTACTTCATGTGGTAAAACGGAACAAAGCTAATGAACAAGCGTGGAATAAAGTAATACAAGAAGAGATGAACATTACTCAAACTAGTTTCAATTTAGTTACAGGTCCGTTAATGAGAGTAGTTTACTTTGAGGACACCTTGTCTGGAAATGATCGAATATTCTGGGTGATTCATCATTTAGTAGTAGATGGGGTATCTTGGAGAATTCTATTGGAAGATTTACAGGCGGTATATAACCAGATGAAACAAGGTCAAGGAGTTCGCCTACCTGCGAAAAGTACATCTTTTAGAGAGTGGTCGGAACGCCTGCAGGCATACAGTGATTCGGGTATTCCAAAAGAAGTACAAGATTATTGGAATGAACGGGTAGAAAAAGAAACGATGAAAATTCCAATGGACTATCCAATGCAAGAAACAACAGAAGAATCGATTGATCAAGTGACGAGGACTTTAGGAGTAGAAGAAACACATGCATTGTTACAAGAAGTTCCAGTGACTCATAAGACAAGGATTAATGAGGTACTATTGGCGGCATTAGGACAAGCTATCGTCGATTTTACAAATCAGCAAACGGTTTCTATTCATCTAGAAGGACACGGGAGAGAAGAGATGGTTGAAGGTATTGATCTATCACGGACAGTGGGCTGGTTCACGAGTATTTCTCCTGTTCATCTGAATTTTCAAGGAACTAAAACACCTATTGAAGGATTAAAGGCTGTAAAAGATCAATTGCGTCAAATTCCGAATCGTGGAGTTGATTATGGTATTTTACGTTACTTGAAAAAAGAATTACTTCCGTTTTATCAGCAAAAGCCTTCAATAAGCTTTAACTATTTGGGCCAATTTGATCAAGTGTTTTCAAAGGAATCTTTATTTATGCAAGAGACAGGGTTTACATTTTTAGATCATGCTCCAGATTCCAAGCCATCGCATCTAATTGATGTTATCGGTATGGTAAAAGATGAGAAGTTACATTTTATTTGGATATATAGTAGAGAACAGTTTTCTAGATTAAAAATTCAAGCGATAGCAGATGGTATGTTGAGGCATCTTCGTCAGCTTATAAATAAACCAACATCAGAGTCAGCTTTTACAGTATCAGATTTTGCTGATGCTGAGGATCTTACGGAAGAAAGCTTGAGCAAAGTATTACTTAAATTAACAAAGAAGAGGGTGTAAAGATGGGAGACGTTATAGATATATATGGATTATCACCTTTGCAAAAAGGAATATTGTTTCATACTTTATACGATCAAGATGATGAACATTCTTTTTCCTACATTGTACAAGTAGGCTTCTTGCTCGGGGGGCAATTGGATGTTGCTACTTTTGAAAAGGCTTGGGAATATGTTATTCATCGACATGAGGTTCTACGTTCAGTATTTGTGTGGGAGGAAGTTGAAAAACCTCTGCAAGCAGTTTATGAACGTCTTCCTTTTACTATTCATCAAGAGGATTGGAGTACCCATTCGCATGAGGAGAAGGAGAAGAAATTACACCAGTTTTTGACTGCAGATCGTAGGAAAGGATTTTTATTGGATGAAGCACCATTGATGAGAGTCACTGCGATTAAAGAAGCAGAAGGGGAGACGAGAATTCTTTGGACACATCATCATATTTTGCTAGATGGTTGGAGTGTTTCATTGGTCTTTAGTGAAGTGATGGAAGTTTATCTCAAGATGATAAAGGGAGAATTGTTGAATCTTCCTAAATCTCTTCCTTATAAAAAATATATCCAGTGGATAAATAAACAAGATCAAAGTCAAGCAGAGGAATTTTGGAAAGAAGAATTAAAAGGGTTCTATGCACCTACGCCATTAGCGATGGAAAGAAAGGATCAAGGGCAGGAGAAGGGCTATGGAGAGTGTGTTTATCAGGTATCTGAGGAATTCACTGAGAATTTACAAGAGTGGGTACGAAATAGTCGATTAACATTGAATACATTAGTCCAAGGAGCATGGGCCTATTTGATGGGTAGGTATAGCGGTGAAAGTGACATCGTATTTGGCATAACTAGCTCTGGACGTCCTACTGATTTGATAGGAGCAGAGAATATGGTGGGGCTATTTATTAACACATTACCTACCAGAATTCGATTAACGGATAATACATCAGTAGTAGATTGGCTTCGTAAAATACAAATGAAAGAAATGGAACGAAGACAGTATGAGTATAATTCGTTGATAGATATTCAAGGCTGGAGTGAGGTTCCGCGAAATAGCTCCTTATTTCATACCTTGTATGTGTTTGAAAATTATCCAATTCAAGGTGAGAGAAAGGATGATTTAAGATTACTAGATGTTAAAAGCACGGAACAAACAAATTATCCTTTAACACTCATTGTAATGCCCGGTAAGAAAATTACTTTAAAGTTGATGTATGATCGAAGCTATTTTAATGAAGAAACAATAAATCGGATTCAGAATCACTTATTGCAAATATTAATTCAGATGACGAAAAGCCTAGATTCAAAACTATTTGAAATTACTCATTTAACAGAAGAAGAACAAATACAGTTACTAGAGGAATGGAATCATACTCAAGTTAATTATTCGGCTGAAGGCATGATTCATACGATGTTTGAGGAGCAAGTTAAAAAAACACCGGAAGCAATCGCGGCTAGTTACGAAAATGAACAAATTACCTATAAAGAGTTGGAGAAGCGTGCAAATCAGCTAGCTCATTATTTACAAAAGCATGGTGTAGGCCCAGAGTCTCTAGTTGGGGTATATATGGAACGTTCATTACAAATGATGATAGTGTTATTAGGTATTCTAAAATCAGGAGCAGCGTATGTTCCACTTGACCCTACTTATCCAGAGAGTCGGCTTCGATATATATTAGAGGATGCTGGAATCGAAGTACTAGTGACAGAAGAGAATTCTAAAAATTTATTTGTATCTGAAAATACAGAAACAATTTGTATGAATAAAGATTACACTGCAATTGAAAAAGAAGAATCAACCCCATGTATAAGTGGTGTAACAGGAGGAAATTTAGCGTATGTTATGTATACTTCAGGATCTACAGGGAATCCAAAGGGAGTAATGATTGAGCATCATTCAGTAATTAATTATCTAGAATGGATGCAACATAAATATCCGCTTTCTGAAAAGGATGTGGTCTTGCAGAAAACGCCATTCTCATTTGATGTCTCTGTTTGGGAATTGTTTTGGGGCATTCACGTTGGTGCAAGTGTATCTTTCCTACCTCCAGGTGGAGAAAAAGATCCTTCTATTATAGCTGAAGTGATTAAACAACATCAGGTTACTATAGTTCAATTTGTACCTTCGATGTTATCTGTTTTCTTAGATCACTTCAATCATATTGAATTGAACATGAATTGTTCGTCCGTACGCCATGTATTTTCTGGTGGAGAAGAACTAAGTTCAGGGTTAGTTAGACGATTTCAACAGAAATGGAATTATAGTGGACAAGTGAAATTAACCAACTTTTATGGACCAACTGAAGCCACTATTTATGTAAATGCATTTGATATTCAGCCTAATCAAGAATTTGTTTCTATTGGGCAGCCAATACAGAACACGCAATTATATGTATTAGACCAAAATCAACGCTTGCAATCAATAGGAACTGAGGGTGAGTTATATATTGGTGGTGCTGGTTTAGCGCGTGGATACTTAAATCGTCAGAATCTTACTGCTGAAAAATTCATTTCGCACCCATTTCGATTGGGGGAACGACTATATCGAACAGGGGATTCAGTAAGATATCTAACTGATGGAAATATAGAATTTATAGGTAGAATGGATCATCAAGTCAAAATGCGTGGTTTTAGGATTGAATTAGGAGAAATTGAAGCAACTTTAGAAAAATGTTCGTTTATTAAAGAGGCTGTCGTATTAGTTAGAGAAGATCGTCCAGGTGATCAACGATTGGTTGCATATGTAATAAGCGATGGAAATACCCAAGAGTGGAGAGAGTATTTACAAAAACAATTACCGAATCATATGATTCCAGCGCACTTTATAGAGTTAGAACACTTCCCGCTTACTCCGAATGGGAAAATTGACCGAAAGGCCTTGCCAGCACCTGATGAGCAAGCTATTGAAGATTTAAATGTGCTACCTCGGACGCCATCGGAAGAGCTTATTGCCTCGGTTTGGAGTCAAGTATTAGGAGCAGAAAATATTGGTATACAGGATTCCCTCTTTGAACGTGGTGGGCACTCACTACTTGCTACTCAAATCGTCTCTCGATTGCAAGAACTGTTCCAAATTAAAATTCCATTACGTGAACTTTTCAAGCACGATACAGTGGAAGCATTGGCGAAACGAGTGGATCAGTTACGAAAAGAAGATAAAAAACGAGAGGTTGCTCCTCTTGTACCTATGAAACGAGAAGAAGTTATCCCACTTTCCTATGCGCAGAAACGTCTATGGTTTATTGATCAATTAATGCCAAATAGTGCTATGTACAATATTCATGCAGCGTGTTGCTTAACAGGTAAATGGTCAATTGAAGCATTGGAGGTCGGATGGAATCAATTGTTGGAGCGTCATGAATCATTAAGGACGACAATTCTAGAACAAGAGGGTGAACCTTTTCAACAGGTTCAATCTCATGTGTTCAGACATATTCCTCAAACGAATCTAACAGATCTTTCTTTGGAAGATAGGGAAAGAGAAATGAAACGCCTTATTCAAAACGAGGCGGAGGAACCATTTCATTTTGGACAAGATCCTCTGATTCGAACACGAATATTGAAAGTGGACAGGGAAGAATGGGTTCTCATTTGTACGATGCATCATATTATTTCAGATGGATGGTCAATGGGAATCTTACTTGAAGAATGGATGGCTTTTTATGAAGGAGCACTAACCGGAAAACCAGTGGAATTGAAGGAGTTATCTATCCAATATGCAGATTTTGTCATGTGGCAGAAGGAATGGCAAAAAGAGGAGAATTTGAATCAGCACCTTCAATATTGGAAGGAAGAATTATCTGGGGAACTACCGGTTTTACAATTACCGATGGATCGTCCTCGACCTGCAGTTCAAACCCATCGTGGTGCAAGTCAGTCTTTAATAGTGGCGAATTCCCTACAGGAAAAGCTCAAAGATTTAAGTTTGCAAGAAGGATGCACTTTATTTATGACATTGATGGCAGCGTATCAAAGCTTCCTTTCTCGTTATACAGGACAGGACGACATTATAGTTGGAAGCCCAATCGCTAATCGAAATGTGAAAGAGATTGAGGGATTAATAGGATTCTTTGCAAATACGTTGGTTTATCGAGCAGATTTCAGTGAAAATCCGACGTTCCAAGAACTTTTGTCGCAGGTACGAAAAAAAGCACTAAAAGCCTACGAGTATCAGGACATTCCATTTGAGAAAGTGGTGGAATCTGTAAAACCGGAACGGAATACAAGTCATTCACCGATATTTCAAACCATGTTTACTTTACAGAATACGAAACAAGCGTTTCCTCAGCTATCTGAAATAAACATGGAACTCATGGAAAGTCATGCTTCTGTTGCGAAATTTGATTTGAGTTTATTTGCTTCTGAGACGGAAGAAGGATTATCGCTAACCTTTGAATACAATACTGATTTGTTTAATGATACAACCATTGAACGCATGGCAAGTCATTTTGAACATTGGTTAAATCAAATTGTCTCTCATCCAAAATATTTATTATCTGAACTGAATATGTTATCGAAAGCAGAATATAAGCAATTACTAGAGGAATGGAATGAATCAGGTGTTGTAGATATACAAGAAAGCACGATTCATACATTGTTTGAAGAACAAGTGAAAAAAACACCAGAAGCAATTGCAGTAGTGTGCGAAGATGAAGAACTAACATATCGAGAGTTGGACGAACGCTCGAATCAGCTGGCACATTATTTACAGAAAAATGGTGTTGCATGCGAATCATTGGTTGGGATTTGCGTTACACGTTCATCCGAGATGATTGTCGGCCTCTTAGGAATTATGAAGGCAGGAGGAGCATATGTCCCAATTGATCCAGCGTATCCGGAAAGTCGACTGCAATACATTTTAGAGGATGCTCAAATAAAGGTACTGGTGACACAGGAAAAGTTACAACAAAAAATGGTTATAACTAAATCCGTTGCCGTGATTTGTATTGATCGTGATCGAGAAGAAATAGAACAAGAAGTAACTACAGTGTGTACCAGTGAAGTGACGGGCGATAATTTAGCCTATATTATCTATACTTCAGGTTCCACTGGAAATCCAAAGGGGGTAATGATTGAGAACAGGAATACAGTAACAATGATTCATTGGGCGCATCACACATATTCCCAAAAGGAATTAGCGGGGGTATTAGCTTCAACTTCGCTATCCTTTGACCTATCCGTTTTTGAAGTGTTTGTTCCCTTAACGATGGGTGGTAAGGTGATTGTCGCTGAAAATGCTCTACATCTAGACAAGTTGTCTACCAAGGGTGTGACTTTGGTCAATACTGTGCCATCGGCAGCGAAGGAACTGGCTCGCGCAAAAACAATTCCTTCTTCGGTAAAGGTGATGAATTTGGCTGGAGAACCATTACCATATTCACTCGTTCAAGATTTATACGAGAGAAGTACGATTGAGAAGGTGTACAACCTATATGGACCGTCCGAAGATACTACGTATTCCACATATATGGAATTAGAAAAGGGTGTCATGTATAGGGTACCACCAATTGGTAAACCAGTCTTCAATGCAGAAGTATATGTACTGAGTGCTGAACAAAAAATGGTTCCAATTGGTGTAGTTGGTGAGCTTTACATTGGTGGATCAGGATTAGCACGTGGATACTTAAACCGTCCTGACTTAACGCAAGATTGTTTTATACCGCATCCGTTTAAAGAAGGAGAGCGAGTATACCGGACTGGAGACCTAGTAAGGTATCTGCCAGATGGAAATTTGGAGTATCTTGGCCGAATCGATCATCAGGTGAAAATTCGTGGGTTCCGGATTGAACTAGGAGAAATTGAAGCGACATTGCAAAAGCATACATTAGTTAACGAAGTTCTTGTGATGGTGCGGGAAGATTATCTTGGTGATCCACGTTTGATTGCCTATGTTGTGGGAGATGGGGATGCTCATAAGTGGCGTGATTATCTCAAGGACCAGCTACCAAATTACATGATTCCAGCCTATTTTGTCGGATTGAATGCATTTCCACTCACTCCAAATGGAAAGATTGATAGGAAGGCCTTACCAGTACCAGAGAGACAGGAGATAGTGAGGGGGTATATTGCTCCCCGTACACCTACGGAAAAAACAATCGTTTCAATATGGCATCAAGTTTTAGGTGTAGAAAATATTGGAGTGCAGGATTCGTTTTTTGAAATAGGTGGGCATTCATTACTTGCTACACAAGCTGTTTCCAATCTTAAAGAGGCTTTTGGAATCGAGTTACCATTGCATGATCTATTTACGTTTCATACGGTGCAACAATTGGCAAAACAGATTGATCAATTGTTCTATAACAAAAATCAAGAAATACAGAATGATAGTAAGGAGAATGTAAGTCTTCAAGACTATATTCAAAAAGAAGCAGAAGTGAGTAATGATGAAGAATTACTTGAACTACTTAAGCAATTAGAAGAGCTATCAGAGGAAGAAGCACAAGGAATATTCGAGAGTAATTTAGTTGAGGAAGGGGTAAAAAAATGAGAAGTGATTTACATGCAAAGCTGAGTTCACTTTCTCCTGAGAAAAGAGCTTGGCTTCAGAAGCAAATGCAAAAAAAGGAGAATAAAGAAGCACTTCCGTTGTCTTATGCACAACAACGTTTGTGGTTTATGGACAGATTTAACCCAAACAGTTCTTTATATAATATTCCAACGGTATGGCATCTAAAAGGAAATTGGATTCCTGAAGCATTAGAAAAGGGATTCAATCGACTCATTGAACGTCATGAATCATTACGAACCGTTTTTAAAGAAGTAGGAGAACAACCTGTACAACAAATTGTCGAATTCCTTCCTAGAGCATTACCTGTAAGGGATTACTCGCAACTTCCTCTAGAAGTAAAAGAAAAAGAGGTAGATAGTTTAATTGCTAGAGAAGCGCAAGAACCATTTGATTTAATGAATGGCCCTTTAATTCGTAATCAGCTTGTTCAATTAGGAAAGGATGAATGGTTATTACTATGTACGATGCATCATATTATTTCTGATGCTTGGTCCATCGGTATACTCATGAATGAATTACTTACTTTCTATGAAGAAGAAACGGGCGGGAATCCTGCTAAATTAAGTTCACTATCCATTCAATATGCAGACTTTGCGAAGTGGCAAAAGGAGTGGTTGCAAGGTGATGTGTTAAATCGTCAACTTACGTATTGGGAGGAAGAATTGTCTGGGGAGCTTCCTATATTACAACTGCCAGTGGACCGACCTCGACCGGTTACGCAAACTTACGCTGGGGATACGCATCACGTGATTTTTCCTTATAGATTACTCAACCAATTAAAGGATATAAGTCGACAAGAAGGATCTACCTTATTTATGACTTTAATGGCTGCATACCAGAGCTTTCTTGCTCGTTATACGGGGCAAAAAGATATTCTAGTCGGAAGTCCGATTGCAAATCGGAATCATAAGGGAGTAGAAGGATTAATCGGTTTCTTTGTTAATACGTTGGTTTACCGATCAGATTTGAGTGGCACCCCTACTTTTCGGGAGATTTTGAACCAAACAAAGAAAAAGGCGTTAAAAGCTTACGAATATCAAGATATACCATTTGAAAAAGTGGTAGAAGCTGTACAACCTGAAAGAAGTATGAGTCATTCTCCTATCTTTCAGACCATGTTTACACTACAGAATATAAAACAAGAACGACTAGATTTGTCTGGTAGAAGTATCGAAATGGTAGAAAGTAATATGTCTATTGTAAAATTTGATCTGAGTTTAACTGCCTACGAAGTGGAAGAAGGCCTATTTGTCTCATTTGAATACAACACGGATTTATTTGATAGTAGTACCGTTGAACGTATGGCAGGCCATTTTGAGAACTGGTTAAATGAAATCGCGTATCATCCAGATGAATCATATACAAAGCTGTCAATGTTATCGGACACAGAGCAGAAACAACTCCTAGAAGAATGGAATGATACTGACGTAGTTTATGGTCATGAGTGTATGATTCATGAGCTATTTGAGCAGCAAGTTGCACGTACACCTGATGCAGTGGCGGTAGTTTATGAGGGTGGAAAGCTAACGTATCAAGAACTCAATGAAAAATCGAATCAATTGGCACATTATCTACAAAAACGAGGTATAGGACCTGAATCATTGGTCGGTATATGTGTTGAACGTTCTCCTGAAATGATTATTGGTCTCTTTGGGATTTTGAAAGCAGGTGGGGCTTATGTCCCACTGGACCCAAGTTATCCCGAAAACCGCCTGAGATACATTTTAGAGAATTCACAAATTCAAGTGCTGTTAACAAAAGAGGCACTACAGGACTGGTTACCTAAAGATATTCAAGCAATTTGTTTAGACCGGGATCAAGTAATGATTTCTAAAGAGAGTAATTTGGCTCCGGTGAGTGGAGTAACAGCAAATAACTTAGCCTATATCATATACACTTCGGGTTCGACGGGAAATCCGAAGGGAGTAATGATTGAACATCATTCGGTTATCAACCGCCTACAGTGGATGCAGAAAAAGTATCCATTATCTGAGGAGGATACAATCCTACAAAAGACACCGTTTTCATTTGATGTTTCTGTCTGGGAATTATTTTGGTGGTCATTTGTAGGAGCGCGTGTTTGTTTGCTTCAGCCAGGAGGAGAGAAAGATCCTGCGGTGATTGAGGAGTATATCGAACGATATCGTGTGACCACCATGCACTTTGTTCCGTCGATGTTATCTACTTTCTTGGATTATATGGAACAATATAATTCGAAAAGGGATGTATCGTCTTTAAATCAGGTTTTTACTAGTGGAGAAGCATTAAATACTGAACAGGTTCGCCGGTTTAAGGGGGCATTTTACGATGTTCAGCAAACAAAGTTAATTAACTTGTATGGCCCTACCGAAGCAACTGTGGATGTGACTTATTATGATTGTGATTTAGAAAAAGAACCTATGCTTATTCCAATTGGTCGTCCAATTGATAATACAGAGTTGTATGTGTTGGATCAATATCAACAGTTGTTACCGATTGGTGTGGCGGGGGAACTTTACCTTGGAGGAGTAGGCTTGGCACGTGGCTACTTCAATCGACCAGAGTTAACTACTGAACGTTTTATTCCGCATCCCTTTAAGGAAGGGGAACGATTATATCGAACGGGTGACCTGGTGAGATATATGAATGATCGTAACTTGGAGTATATTGGAAGAATAGATAACCAAGTCAAAATCAGAGGATTCCGAATTGAACTGGGAGAAATCGAAGCAGCTTTACATGATCACTCATCTGTAAAAGAGGCTGTCGTGTTGGTGAAGGAAGATCGACCAGGAGATAAGCAGTTAGTAGCTTATGTAGTGGGTGAAGGGGATACTGGAGAGTGGCGTGAATATCTGAAGAAGCAATTGCCAAATTATATGGTTCCGGCATACTTTTTCCAAGTTGAATCGATGCCACTCACTTCAAATGGTAAGGTGGATCGGAAAGCTTTACTGGAATTGGAGGCACAGTTCATAAGTGAAGATATTACTTCATCAAGAACACCAGTGGAGGAGCTCATCGTTTCTGTATGGAGTCAAGTATTAGGTATAAGAAATATTAGTGTTCAGGATTCTTTTTTTGAAATCGGTGGTCACTCGCTACTAGCTACTCAAGTAGTGTCACGCTTACAAGAAATCTTTCAAATCGAATTACCGGTACGCGAACTATTTGAGTATGCAACGGTGGAGTCACTGGCAAAGCGATTAGATCAGTTACGTAAAGGAGATAGAAAACGAGATATTCCGCCACTAATGCCGATGGAACGAGGGGAAACTATTCCACTATCTTATGCCCAACAGCGCTTATGGTTTATCGATCAATTTACACCTAATAGTGCACTTTACAATATGCCAATAGTATGCCGCCTTACAGGGAGTTGGCTACCTGAGGCATTGGAAACGGGATGGAATCAGCTAATAGAGCGTCATGAATCATTGCGGACGGTCTTTCATGAAGTGAACGGTCAACCCGTACAGCAAATTGAACCGTATGCTTTTCGATTAATTCCGAAAACGGATTTAACTATGCTTTCTCCAGAAGACCGAGAAGAAGAAGTTAAACGTTTGATTCAACAAGAAACAGAAATGCCATTTGATTTAGGCGAGGGTCCACTGATCAGGACAAGTATTTTGCAAGTGGGAGAGGAAGAATGGATTCTCCTTTGTACTCTACATCATATCATTTCAGATGGATGGTCAATGGGAGTCCTACTTGAAGAATGGATGGCATTCTATGAGAAAACTACGGATGGAAAGGTAGCAGAACTTGAACCATTACCGGTTCAATATGCCGACTTCGCTCAGTGGCAAAAAGGATGGCTGAAGGCGGAAGTGCTTGATCAACAACTCCAATATTGGAGGGAAGAATTGTCTGGGGAGCTTCCTGTACTCCAACTTCCTATGGATCGCCCGCGTCCCGCAATACAAACTCATCACGGGTCGACATACACCCAGGTTCTGCCAAGCACGCTACATGACAAATTAAATGAATTTAGTCGTCAAGAAGGGGCTACACTCTTCATGACCCTGTTAGCTGCATATCAAAGTTTTCTATCCCGCTATACGGGACAAGAAGATATTCTGGTCGGAAGTCCAATTGCTAATCGAAATTATAGAGAAATTGAAGGACTTATTGGTTTCTTCGTCAACACCTTGGTATATCGGGCTAATCTAAGTGGTAGACCGACATTTCAGGATGTTCTGTCTCAGGTTCGTCAAAAAGCATTGAAGGCGTATGAGTATCAAGATATCCCTTTTGAAAAAATTGTGGAAGTTGTACAACCAGAGCGGAGTACAAGTCAGTCGCCAATCTTCCAGACTATGTTCATCTTGCAAAATATGAAACAAGAGTTCCCGGTGTTATCTGGTAGAAGTATTGAAATGATAGAAAGCCATAGTCCAATCGCAAAGTTTGATTTAAGCGTAATGGTAGCTGAGACGGAAGAGGGATTACTTTTTACTTTTGAATACAATAAGGATTTATTCAATGCCACAACTATTGAACGGATGGCAGGGCACTTTGAGAAATGGCTACACGAAGTTTCCCATTACCCGCAAAATCCGTTGCATAGTCTGAGCATGCTATCAGAACCCGAGCGTACTTTGTTATTAGAAGCATGGAATGACACTGTAATGGAAATGTCTCATCAGGGTCTTGTTTGCGACAGATTTGAGGAGCAAGTAGCAAGGCGTCCTGATGCGATTGCGGTAGTTGATCAAACAAAACAGTGGACTTATGGTGAACTGGATACACAAGCAAATCAGTTGGCAAATGTTTTACAGCGAAAGGGAGTAGCCCCAGAGTCAGTGGTAGGAGTTTATCTTCCGAGGTCAGCTGAGCTGATGGCAAGTTTACTAGGCATTTTAAAAGCTGGTGGAGCTTATGTCGTTTTAGATCCGTTGTATCCAAAATCAAGGTTAGAATACATGATTGAAGATGCAGGAATTCAATTTGTAGTGACGGCGGAAGGACAAGAAGGACATTTCGCACACGTCGAAATGGTGAGGTTAGAAGAATTAACGGTGGAAAGCGTAATCGCACCTACACGTCAAATAAATCCAGAGAACTTAGCCTATATTGTCTATACCTCTGGTTCTACAGGAAAACCGAAGGGTGTCATGGTTGAATATCGCTCATTAATGAATATGGTTTCTTGGCATCAGGAAGTTTATCATATTTCAGCAGAGGATCGTGCGACTCAGATTGCAGGGGTTGCTTTTGATTCGGCTGTCCAGGAGATTTGGCCGTATCTAACTGCTGGCGCAACACTCTACTTGTCAACAGAGGAACTGAGAATTAATCCAGAAGCACTAAGGGACTGGCTCATTGATTCACGAATAACAGCTAGCTTTGCACCTACGCCTATTCTGGAAAGGCTCTTGAAATTATCTTGGCCAGATAAAACGGATCTTCGTTTTATCATTACTGGTGGGGATCAATTAACGCAGTACCCATCTAACGATATTCCTTTTGCGGTAATTAATCAGTATGGTCCATCGGAAAATACCGTTGTTACCACAGATTGTTATGTACCTGTAGGAGTGACAACAGGTACGCCATCGATTGGTCGACCGATTGCGAATACAGAAGTTTATGTGATAGATTCTCATCTTCAGCTAGTACCAATTGGTGTAATTGGAGATCTCTATATTGGAGGGAAGAGTCTTGCACGTGGATATGCTAATCGTCCGGATCTTACAAAGGAAAAATTTATTCCACATCCTTTCAAGTCAGGAGAACGTCTCTATTATACAGGAGACAAAGCAAGTTATCTTTCTGATGGTAATCTCCAGTTCCATGGACGTATAGATGACCAAGTGAAAATTCGTGGTTTCCGGATTGAATTGGGAGAAATAGAAGCTGTTTTGCAGGCACATTCTTCTGTGAAAGAAGCAGTTGTATTGGTACGAGGGGATAATCAAGGTGACAAGAGATTAGTAGCTTATGTAGTTGGTGAAGGAAGTGTACATGAATGGCGAGAACATCTACAAACACATTTACCAAATTACATGGTTCCAACAAACTTTATTGAGATGGAATTTTTACCACTTACACCGAATGGAAAACTTGATTTGAAGGCATTGCCTATACTTAGTGAACAATCCGCCGAAAATACTGTATACCCACGAACTCCGCTGGAAGAACTTATCGCTTCAGTGTGGAGTCAAGTGCTAGGAATAAAAGAAATTGGTGTTCAGGATTCTTTCTTTGAGCTTGGTGGTCACTCTCTACTTGCTACACAAGTGGTCTCACGCTTACAGGAAGTCTTTCAAATCAAATTACCGGTACGTGAACTGTTCGAATATTCAACGGTCGAGGCATTATCGAAACGAATAGATCAGTTACGTAAGGGGAGTGAAAAACGAGAAATTCCACCATTGGTGCCGATGGAACGCGGAAATAATATTCCACTATCTTATGCCCAACAGCGCTTATGGTTTATTGATCAATTTGCACCTAATAGTGCACTTTATAATATGCCAATGGCATGCCGCCTTACAGGGAATTGGTTACCTGAGGGATTGGAGTTGGGATGGAATCAGTTGATAGAGCGTCATGAATCTTTGCGGACTGTATTTTATGAAGAGGATGGCCATCCTGTGCAGCAGATTCAACCGTACGTTTTCCGTCCGCTTCTCCAAATGGACTTAACTAAGCTTTCATTAGAGGAGCGAGAAAGAAAGTTGGAGCAATGGATTCAAACTGAAGTCGAATCTCCATTTGATTTAGAACAAGGGCCATTGTTCCGTGGGAAACTCATAAGAATTTCAGAAGAAGAATGGGTTCTTCTGTGTAATATGCATCATATTATCTCAGATGGATGGTCGATGGAAATCTTACTTCAAGAATGGATGGCATTTTATGAGAATGCGATTGGTGAAAAACAAGCAGATCTGGAACCACTACCAGTTCAATATGCCGATTTTGCTCAGTGGCAAAGAGAATGGTTGAAAGATGAAGTACTATATCAACAACTTGCATATTGGAAGGAAGAATTATCTGGTGAGTTACCAGTCTTAATGTTGCCAGTGGATCGTCCGCGTCCGCCAGTGCAAACCCACCATGGATTAACTCATAATGTTTTGTTATCGCGCCCATTACTGGATAAATTAAACGAACTAAGTCGTCAAGAAGGGGCCACACTTTTCATGACCTTATTGGCATCGTATCAAAGTTTCCTTGCTCGTTATACGGGACAAACGGATATTATTGTTGGCAGCCCAATTGCAAATCGAAATTATCGAGAAATTGAAGGACTGATTGGTTTCTTTGTCAATACATTGGTTTATCGAGCTGATTTAAGTAATGCACCGGCATTTCAAGAGTTGTTGTCTCAAGTGCGGATAAAAGCATTGAAGGCATATGAGTATCAAGATGTTCCGTTTGAGAAAATTGTAGAGGTTATCCAACCTGAACGAAATACAAGCCATTCTCCGATTTTCCAAACCATATTTACTTTGCAAAATACGGGACAGAAGCTACCAGAACTACATGGAAGAAATATAGAAGTAATGGAAAGTAATGCTCCAATCGCTAAGTTTGATTTAAGTTTAACAGCTGCAGAAGTGGAAGAGGGTTTATTACTTACTTTTGTTTATAGAACTGATTTATTTGACAGCTTAACTATTGAATCCATGGCTGAACATTTTGGGAACTGGTTGAATGTAATCGTGGAGAATCCTGATAAATCATTAGCTAAGTTGCCTATATTATCAGGATTACAGCAAAAACAGTTGGAAGAGTGGAATAATAATGCTGTAGCATATCTACGGGAAAGTACGATTCATCAGCTGTTTGAAGAGCAAGTAAATCGTACACCTGATGCGGTAGCAGTGGTAGATGAAAAACAGCAGTTAACATATCGAGAGCTGAATGAAAAAGCTAATCAATTGGCCCACTATCTTCAGCAATGTGGGATTGGGACTGAATCATTAGTTGGACTTTACTTTGAGCGTTCAGTTGAGATGATTGTTGGTATTATGGGGATCTGGAAGGCTGGAGCAGCATATGTTCCATTGGACCCATCATATCCAGAAAGTCGCATACGATATATTTTGGAGGACACTGAAATTCAAGTATTAGTTACGAATGAGTCATTAGGAGGTTGGATACCCAAAGAAGTCAAGGCAGTTTGTCTAGATAGGGATCAGGCAATGATTTCAAAAGAAAGCATTCTTTCACCAAAATGTGAAGTAACAGGAGAAAACCTAGCGTATGTTATCTATACTTCTGGATCGACGGGGAATCCAAAGGGTGTCTTGATACAGCATCATTCTGTAATAAACTTGTCGCATGGTTTACAAAAAGAGGTTTTCGAACATAAGATACCATCTAACATGCATGTCGGTTTAAATGCGTCAATTGCCTTTGATGCATCTATTCAGCAATTACAAATGCTGTTGTATGGTTCAAGTTTGTATATTATTCCGAATGAAGTACGAAGTGATCCGGAACAGTTTGTAGCTTATATTAGGGAGAACAAGTTAGCAATCTTTGATATAACACCTTCAATGCTTCAATTACTTATAGATGCCGGACTGTTAGAAACGTACGATGGTGTTCATGTTCCAAGTAAGGTATTGGTTGGCGGCGAAGCGATTATGCCGTCATTATGGGAACAGCTAGTAGAGACTGTTAAAATTGAGTTTTATAATGTATATGGTCCTACAGAATGTACGGTTGATGCAACATGCTATCATATCAAAAAAGATAGTGAAAGAGTAACGATTGGGCGTCCGTTGCCTAACGTTCAAACTTATGTATTGGATAGAAATGGGTTGCCAGTTCCAGTTGGTGTGATGGGTGAACTTTATATCGGAGGAGCGGGTCTAGCGAGGGGATACTTAAATCGTCCAGAGTTAACATCCGAACGATTTATTTCTCATCCATTCAAAGAAGGCGAGAGATTATATAGAACAGGCGATCTTGTGAGATATCTTTCTGATGGTAATATAGACTATTTAGGAAGAATGGATAATCAAGTGAAGATTAGAGGATTTCGAATCGAACTTGGGGAGATTGAGTCGACTTTACAGGAGCATGACTTGATAAAAGAGGCAGTTGTAATAGTTAGGGAAAATCAGTCGGGAGATAAGAGGTTAGTAGCTTATATAGTGGGCGAAGGCAGTTTAGAAGAATGGCGTGAGTATCTTAAAATAAAACTACCAATCCATATGATACCTTCCTACTTTGTCGAAATGAAAGAATTACCGCTAACCATAAATGGAAAGGTTGATCGGAAATCGTTACCTATACCAGATTATCAAGGAACACAAGAAGGGTACGCGGCCCCAAGAAATGAACGTGAACATAAGCTTTCTATCATTTGGGAAAGTGTGCTAGGTTCAAAACGTATTGGTATTTATGATAACTTTTTTGAAATTGGTGGAGATTCAATTCTTAGCATTCAGATTGTCTCTCGTGCGAAGCAAGCTGGTTTACAGTTGACACCAAAACAACTATTTGAACACCAAACGATTGCTGAGTTGGCGCTAGTAGTCAAAGAAGAACAAGGTGTACAAGCTGAACAAGGAATTATAACTGGAGAGACGATACTTACACCTATTCAGCAAAGGTTTTTTGCACAAAATCATCCTAACCCACATCATTGGAATCAATCCATGTTCTTTAGAACGAAAGAAAAATTGGACATAGGATCACTGGAAAAGGCAGCGCGTAACCTTCTACTTCATCATGATGCCCTGCGTTTAAGATATGAACGTTTACCTAATGGGGCTTGGAAACAGTGGAATGAAGGAATTGAAGAACAATTGATGCTGACTGTCATTTCATTAGAAGAAGTGCCGGAAGCGGATTGGCATGAAGTTATTCAAAAAGAGATTAATGTTGCACAAGAAAGATTGAATTTACATGATGGTCCGTTAATGAGAATGGTGTATTTTGATGAAGGTGAGAAGACTGGCCGATTATTTTGGACAATTCATCACTTAGCCGTGGATGGTGTTTCTTGGCGGATTTTATTGGAAGATTTGCAAACAGCATATACGCAAGCAGTCCAAGGGCAAAAAATTCAATTACCTATGAAGAGTACATCTTTTAAAGAATGGTCGGAGAAATTACAACATTACGCTGAAACTGGAATATCAAAAGAAGTGCTACATTACTGGGAGCAGCAGGGTGAACAAGACGTAGTTATACTGCCAGTAGATGGTATTATAAGTAATCCAGTAAGCGCAGTAACTGAGGAAATTACTGTGGTGTTAAATGAGAATGAGACCCGTATGTTATTGCAAGAGACTTTAAGCACTCACCGTGTCCAAATCAATGAAGTATTATTAGCGGCATTGGTACAAGCTACAGCAGCATGTACGGGGCAGCTGATATTAAGCGTAGATTTAGAGGGACATGGTCGAGAAGAGATTATTGAAGATGTTGATTTATCGAGAACCGTGGGATGGTTTACAAGTATTTACCCAGTTCATTTAAATATTACTAGTGCTAATACGCCAATTGCAGCATTAAAAGCAGTTAAAGAACAAGTTCGCAAAATTCCTAATAAGGGTGTTGATTATGGAGTGTTGCGTTACATGAACGCAACAATGTGTGAGCAATTGAGCTCTCAACATACACCGTCTATTAGTTTTAACTATCTTGGACAATTTGATCAAATGTTTTCTAGCGATGCAATGTTTATGCCGGAGAACGAATTTAAGCGTTTAGATCATGCTGCCGGTTCCAAGCGATCGCATGTAATTGATGTAATTGGGGTTGTAACGAATGGAAAACTTCAGTTCACTTGGGTATACAATGTTGAACAATTCGCCAAATCAAAGATTCAAAGTATGGCACAGAATATGCTATATCAACTGAGCAGATTGATTCAACCTTCAGATAGAGAATCTGCACTGACCATTTCGGATTTTGCAATGGCTAATCTTAACCAAGTAGGTTTGACAAATGTACTAAACAAAATGAATCGTGGAAAGAACAATCAGATTACTGATTTATATCCACTATCACCTTTGCAAGAAGGTATGATTTTCCACACATTGCATGACCAAGGGAATGAACATGTTGCACCGTATATAGTGCAATTAAGTTTTATGATTAAAGGAAAAATGGATATTCCTACTTTTGAGCAGGCATGGAAATCTGTAATTCAGCGGCATGAAATTTTTCGTACAGCATTTGTTTGGGACGAAATTGAAGAACCATTACAAGTGGTGTATGAAAATATCCCATTTAAAGTGAACAAAGAAGACTGGCGTACAATGACAACTAAAGAGATAGAGGAAAAAAGAAAAGTCTTTTTGGCATTAGATCGAAAACAAGCCTTCCAATTTGATGAAGCGTCATTGATGCGGGTAACGGTCATTCAAGAAGGTGAGGAAGAATATCGGATTGTTTGGACACATCACCATATTTTACTGGATGGATGGAGTTTACCATTGGTCTTTAATGAATTACTTACAGTCTATCAGAAGAGAATGAATGGAAAAGCTGTAAAGTTACCTAAACCCTCACCATATAAGAAATATATCCAATGGCTCAGGGAACAAGATAAGGAGCAGGCGGAACAATTCTGGAGAGAAAAGCTTAAAGGTTTTACTGCACCAACTTTGCTGGGCTTAGAAAGTAAAGAGGAAGAAAAAGGTTATACAGAAAAGGTTACCTATTTATCAGAAGAGCAGACTCAAGCGTTACAAGGATGGGCGAAACGAAATAAACTTACTTTGAGTACAGTAATTCAAGGTGCATGGGCATATCTCATGAGCCGATATAGTGGAGAAAATGACATTGTCTTTGGTGTAACAAGCTCAGGGCGTCCTACGGAGATTATTGATGTTGAAAACATCGTAGGTCCTTTCATTACAACGTCACCGACGCGAATTCAATTGATGGATGATATAAAAGTAATAGATTGGTTGCAGAAGATACAAGAGGAAGAGATAGAAAGAAGACAATATGAGTATGCTTCTTTGACAGAGATTCAGGGGTGGAGTGAGGTTCCTAGAGGTGCACCGCTGTTCAATTGTTTATATGTGTTTGAAAATTATCCAGTGAAAGAAGGATCTTCAGGAAATTTGGAAATTGGTGAATTGAAAGGGGTAGAACAAACCCACTACCCACTAGGATTGGCTATAGTTCCAGGAATCCAGTTATCGTTAAAGTTAATGTATGACCGTAGTAAGTTTAATAGAGTAACCATTGAACGAACGTTGGGTCATTTACACAAAGTGTTAATGCAAATGCTCAAAAACATTGATCAAAATCTATCGGAACTAGTATATATTACGGAGGCTGAACAAAGAAGGCTATTGGAAGAATGGAATAATAATGCTATATCCTATCCACGTGAGCATGTAATTCATCAACTATTCGAAGAGCAAGTAAATCGTACACCTGACGCGGTGGCATTGGTAGATGATAAACAGCAACTAACGTATCGAGAGATGAATGAAAGAGCTAATCAATTAGCCCATCATTTACAGAAATGTGGAATTGGGACAGAGTCATTAGTTGGCCTCTGCTTTGATCGATCAGTTGAGATGGTTGTTGGTCTCATGGGAATTTGGAAGGCTGGAGCAGCCTATGTTCCATTGGATCCATCTAATCCGGAAAGCCGCCTGCAATATATTTTAGAAGACACGGGAATTAAAGTGTTAGTTACAAATGAGGTATTACTAGGATGGATACCTAAAGACATCAAGACAGTTTGCCTAGATAGGGACCAAGCAATGCTTTCTCAAGAAAGCAAACTTTCACCAATATGTGAGGTAACAGGGGAAAACTTAGCGTATGTTATCTATACTTCTGGTTCGACAGGGAATCCAAAGGGGGCTTTAGTACAGCACCATTCTGTAATAAACCTATCCTATGGTTTACAAAAAGAAGTTTTCTCACATGAGATACCTAGTAATATGCGCGTCGGTTTGAATGCGTCAATTGCCTTTGATGTATCTATTCAGCAATTACAAATGTTGCTTTATGGTTCAAGTTTATATATTATCCCAAGTGAAGTTCGCACTAATCCGGAACAATTTGTGTCCTATATTAGGGAGAATAAATTGGAAATGTTTGATATGACACCTTCATTACTTCAATTACTTATAGATGGGGGATTGCTAGAAATAAGTGCTGATGTTCATGTACCAAGTAAGATATTAGTCGGTGGTGAAGCAATCATGCCGTCATTATGGGAACAGCTAGTAGAGACCGAAAAAATTGATTTTTATAACGTATACGGTCCTACAGAATGTACGGTTGATGCAACGTGTTATCATATTCAAACAGATAGTAAGAAAGTTACAATTGGACGTCCGTTGCCGAACGTTCAAACTTATGTATTGGATAAAAATTTGTTACCTGTTCCAGTTGGTGTAACAGGTGAGCTATATATCGGTGGTGCAGGTATAGCGAGAGGATACTTGAATCGTCCAGAATTAACAGCAGAGCGATTTATCCGTCATCCATTTAATGAAGAAGAGCGTTTATATCGTACGGGAGATTTGGTTCGTTATTTACCTGATGGTAATTTAGATTACTTGAGAAGAATTGATAATCAAGTGAAAATTAGGGGCTTTCGTATTGAACTTGAAGAGATTGAAGCGAATCTAGAGAGGCATCCATTGGTAAAAGAAGCAGTAGTTTTGGTAACAGAGGATAAATTAGGAGAGCAGAGATTGGTTGCTTATGTAGTTGGAGATGGAAGTATGTATGATTGGCGTGAATATCTCAAGAGACAAGTACCGAATTATATGGTTCCTGCACACTTTATTAAGATAGACGAGATTCCTCTTACAACGAATGGAAAAGTTGATCGAAAGGCATTGAACAATTTAACTATTCAAAAAGAAAATAACTTCTCTACACCAATCATTCCAAGGGATGAAATTGAATATCAGTTGATTAAAATCTGGAAGGATTTGTTACAGATAGAAGATGTCTATGTAAATGATGATTTCTTTAATAGAGGGGGACACTCTCTCCTTGTAATTAAATTAGTTTCAAAAATTAGGGAGAAGTTTGGAAAAGAGATTAAGGTGTCTACATTGGTTAAGAATCCAACAGTGGAAGGAATCGCATGCCTTATTCGTGATAAGCATGATATGACGAAATCAGTATCAGCGCTGGTTCCACTGCAAGAATCAGAAAAAAGATCTTTCTTCTGCGTTCATCCGTTTATGGGGAATGTATTCTGTTACATTCAACTAGCAAGATTGCTTAAGAACCACTGTTCATTTTATGGTTTACAGAATCCTCTCATAGAAAAGAGAGAAATTGATGATTTGACCTTGCCGGAAGTAATTCAACTTTACATTGAAGAAATAAAACGTGTTCAGCCAGAAGGCCCATATCGTCTTGGAGGATGGTCTTTAGGCGGTGCAATTGCTTATAAAATTGCAACTGTATTAAGGAATCAAGGAGAGGAAGTTGAGTTTTTGGTACTAATGGATACTAAAGTACCTTCAGAGCAAGATCGTAAAACAAGGGAGGATATGCTTTCATATATATCTGAACATTTCATTCCTAGAGATCTTACTGAGCAGGAAGAAGGCCTCGTCCATAAGCAAGATATGCTTGTGGAGCGATTAATTATGGAAGGAGTACTCCCGCCTGATGCAAATCTTATGAATTTGAAGCAAGTTATCAATGCTCATAGGAAATGCCTGAACTTAATGGCAGAGAATGATTTGATACCATACTTTGGAGAAGTTATCTACTTTAGTGCTGAGGAAGGAAAAGAGTTGTTTACAAATTGGGGACCTTTATTAAAAGGAAGAGTAAATAAGTATTCTGTCCCTGGATCACATGAGGAAATAGTAGACTTCCCCGCAGTTGAAAAGATAGCTAAGTACCTATTAAATGAATTTGAAGGGATAAAAGAAACATCCCTTTCATTTACTGAAAAGTAGAGAGTGCAAAAGATGCAACACTATGAACGGAAAGGGTAGACCACTACTTGCATATCAAGTGTAGGGAATAATGAATATATTAAGAGCATTACTTTTTAAGGGGATAATGTAAAAAGTAATTGGTAGAGACATAGAAATATTTATGAGTTACCCATAGTATGATGTAAATACTATGAAACCTTTGTAATAGAAGCGAATGCCTGATGATATTACTGAGGAAAGGTGCATATTTTCATTGATATGTAAATATGCACCTATTCTATTGTATATGCAATTTAATAAAGTTAATTTGAATTTCCGTAACGTTCATATATGAAGTAATTCTTTAAAAAAGGACGTGATTTATCATACAAATTCAAGCTGTGAAAATACCAAAGAATATTGAAAGGCATTTATTTAAGCAACTTAGTAACGTAGTTTCAAATGAGAAAAAAGAACGAATGAAGCGTTTATTACATTCATGCGACATTAATAGAACTCTGATAGGAGATTTACTAATCCGATCTCTAATCTGCCAAAAGTATAAAATTAATAATGAATAAATTAGATTTATATATAATAAGTATGGAAAACCTTTTGTTGAAAAAATTTCTGACTTTCATTTTAATGTGTCACATTCAGGAGAATGGGTGGTTTGTACTACTGCTAATTTTAATGAGGGTATTGATATAGAAAAAGTTTCAGAAATAGAGGCTTTTAAATTAGCACATGAATTTTTTTCAGAGGAAGAATTTTATGATATATCTAATATGAGTTCTGATGAGCAAATTAATTATTTTTATGATTTATGGACATTAAAAGAAAGTTATATCAAAACGATTGGGAAAGGGCTGTATATCCCGTTAAATTCATTCTCTATAAAAAAAGAATCACGAACTTCAATTTCATACAAGAATATACCTAAAAACTTTTACTTTAAACAATATAACATTGATCCAAATTATAAGTTATCTGCTTGTGCAACAAGAGATGAATTTCCGCAAGAGATAATAATTAAAGACATTTATACAATTTGCCAAACTATATACAAATTTGAAAGTAAGGAGAAAATCAATGCAGAAGACTAAACTTTTTTGCTTTCCACATGCTGGGGGATCTGCGTTTAACTACGCAAAATGGAAAAATTACTTTAATCCATATATTGAAGTAGTCCCGATAGAATTAGCTGGTAGAGGATATAGAATTGAAGAAAGCTTGTACCAAGGTATGGAAGAGGCCGTAAATGATGCCTACACTAGTATAGTTAAGCAAATAGATGCTTCGCCGTACATTCTATTCGGGCATAGCATGGGAAGTTTGATCGCTTATGAAGTAGCCAGGAAAATACAGGATTCTAATAACGTATTACCTGAATTTATTGTTTTGTCTGGTAGAAACCATCCAAATAGTAAAATAAAAAATATCCGACATAATCTTTCTAACGAACAATTTAAAAGGGAAGTTATTGTAATGGGGGGTACACCATCTGGGGTACTTCAATCAGAAGAATTAATGGAGATCTTTCTCCCAATTCTGAGAGCTGATTTTAAAATTGTCGAGACATACATTCATGACAATCATATACAACCATGTGATATTGATTTTCTTATATTTAATGGGGAAAATGATAAATTTACTACATACGATCAAGTAATAAAGTGGGAGAACTACACAAGTAAAACGTGTACGTTTCATTCTTTTGAAGGAAAGCATTTCTTTCTAAATGAAAACCTTGAAGAAATAGCTAATATTATTAAAACAAATTTAAATTTTCATAATAACTTTAGTACTAATAAATGATTGACGAAACAAAAGGAAAGAGCGGTAGGAAACATCTACGTTTTTTATTTGCAATAAAAAACAATGGTAATTTATAACGTTTGTATTCTCCAATAATAATACGGACAGATTTCTATTTTTAAAATTTGGTATTTGGTATTTGGATACCGTATAGAGAAGTAAAGATGTACTTTGCACGTAAAGGGGCAAATGGTATCGGAAATGAGAAAATGAGTTTGAAAGCATATGGAATATTCATTATTCTTACGTATATATGATAAGAATGTGAAGGGAAAATAAATGGCATCTGTGCCGCTAGTAGAACAAATTTCTCTTTGTGGTAGAGATTCAGAAGTGTTGCATAGTATACCAGTAGCTGCACTTATACAGGGGTGGACCACAGCTCTGAAGAATTGATCAGTCATCTATTAAAAGCGGAAGAAAAAATTTCGTATACAATTGGTTATAGAAAAACAAGAGAAATAAATGAGCGAATTTTATAAATAGGAATCGTGCGAAAAAGAGACCATTTAGGACGGATTGTCATACCGAGAGAAACAAGAAGAGTGCTGGAAATAGAGAAAAAGACTTGATAGAAATCTTTGTAGAGGGAGAATCGATTATTTTGCAGAAATATCAGGGAGATGATGTTTGCCCCATCACAGGAGAAGTATCTTTCCAGCATATTAAGCTGGCAGATGGAAAGTTTACGTTGAGTCCAGGAGGAGCAAAACAGCTTATACAGGAATTAGAACCATATCTTGTAAGCGCCTAAGAAGAAGGGGGAAGAAATCGTTGGAAAGAAAACCACAAGTACTACAAGAGAAAAGAAAAAAAGATATGGTATCCTTTCAGGAACAAGTATTACAAGAAGCAGTACAAAGAAAAAAGAACATGACAATGATTTTAGTAAATGGATTTCATATCAAAGGAACAATAACAGGGTATGATTTATATTCGATTTTGTTAGAAGTGGACGGGAAACAACAGCTCGTGTATAAACATGCTATTTCAACAATCCGATTATAAAAGAAACAGAAGCATGAATCTGGATGATTTCATGCTTCTGTAGAATGATAGACAGATACATATTTAGTTGTTTACAGCTTCTTTTAATGCTTTTCCAGCTTTAAAAGCAGGTACTTTTCTGGCAGGAATGGTTATGGATTCTCCAGTTTGTGGATTGCGTCCTTCTCGTGTAGCACGCTCTCGCACTTCGAATGAACCGAACCCGATTAATTGTACATTGTCTCCATTTTGTAGAGCTTCTTGAATGGATGCGAATACGCTATCTACCGCAAGACTGACTTGTGTCCTGTTTAGTCCTGTTTGTATTGCTACTTTTTGAATTAATTCTGTTTTATTCATCAGGCACCTCGTATGATTGTTGTTATGTGAATCTTAGTATAAAGCGAAAAAGAGAACGGTGCAAGATAGTTTGGGAGCTGTTCATGATATAACAGAAAAAATATGAAAATCTTGTAAAAAAGGAATGGAGGAGAAAAAAGAGTATGAAAAATGTTTTTCACACAGAGCGAAATGATTTGGAACGTATTTCAGAAATGCTCAAGGTATTAGCACACCCTGTTCGTCTCCAAATGGTCCATCATTTGTTAGAGAAAAAGGCTTTAAATGTTACAGAATTACAACGGTATTTCGACCTACCCCAATCCACTATTTCGCAACATCTTGGTAAGTTAAAATCGCATAAAGCAGTAGCATATGAGCGAAAAGGATTAGAAGTATTTTATCGAGTCGACGATGAAAAAGTGAAACAAACGGTGAAGATACTGCTAGGCTAAACAGATAGCTTTGTTTATTTGTCTAGTCATGTGCGGATAAAAATAATGACCGAGGAGGGGTATTATTCTATGAGCGGGAATTCATATTACAATTATATAACAATAAAAGACCTTATCTTTATACATGTCTATGTAACAGGGGAAGAAATCCCTTCTTCACAAGCATTACAAATACTCAAACAGTTTGCTCCTGAAGAAATACCAGGTACAATCAGACAAGCGCGTCGGTATCGTATACGTAAAAATGGAGAAGAATTATTTGGATACTATAGAAAGAAACATCCGAAATTATTTGATAAGCAAAAGTTATACACGTATGAAGAGTTGAAACATCGAGCGGTGAACTATTGTTCGTCTCATTTGGTGATTCATCTTTAATCCAGATAGGTCACTATGTATGCATTATGTTCTGAAAAACAGATAAAACGACTGTTTTTTGTAAAGAATTAAAAAAACGACTGCTCAAATTTATTTTTAACGAAAGAAGACGCCCAAGAGAATACATTTCCATGTAAAAAACGTTAAACGCTAAAAATAAGGTAATAAAAGCGTTTAACGTAATTAAGAAAAAACAAGCTGATTATGCAGGGATATATGCATGTTTAAGTAGTAATGTAAATAATTTCACGTATCGATCTGTATAACAACTAATTACCACCACCAAACAATCATCAAGGGTTGCGTCCTCTCTTCCGTATCCGCTACAATAGAGATAGAATAAACACAAAGAAAGGTGACTCACTCTATGAATCAACCTTTAGTAAATTTACGAGTCGATTTTGCTTTCAAGCAATTATTTGGTGTACAAGGACAAGAGGAATTACTGATTTCTTTTTTAAATGCAATCTTGCATGAATCCTTATCTACACCGATTGTATCCTTAAAAATTGAAGACCCACATTTGCATAAAGAATATGAAGAAGATAAATTATCTATACTAGATATATTAGCTACACTTCAAGATGAAACCAAGGTGAACGTGGAAATCCAGTTACGAAATACACAAGAGATAGTAAAACGTTCCCTGTATTATTGGAGTAAACTGTATACATCTCAATTAGAGCAAGGGATGCCCTATCGTTCTTTACGGAAAACGATTGCGATTAATCTATTAGATTTTGATCTCTTCCCTCAATATGATGACATGCATACAGTCGGACAATTTTGGAGTCAACAACACAAGGAAGTGTTACTCGAAGATTTAGAAATCCATTTCATTGAAATTCCGAAATTGCTACAGCAATGGAGAGAGGAAAAAATTAATCCGTGGGAAAATGAATTTGCTCGTTGGTTACTTTTACTACCAGCGCATGCAGATGAACATTTAACCCACACGTTGGAGGATATCGCCATGAAACAAGATCCAATGTTACAGAAGGCCATCCACAAATGGGAAAATATGAGTCAGAGCAGTTCGTTCCGCCTCGCATATGAAGCACGCGAAAAAGTGTTATTTGATGAACAAGCGAAATTAGCACATGCTCGTGAAGTCGGTATAGAAGAAGGGATGGAAAAAGGGAAAATCCAGCTTATTCGAGGTATGCATAAAAATGGCATGGATATCGAAGATATTGCGAAGTTTACAAATATGGAACTGTCGGAAATACGCCATATTTTAGACAAATAAAGTGTACCGTACACTTTTTCACAAGGTTAGATGATTCTTTAGAGTCATCTGAACCTGAATAACTAATATTCAAAAAAATGAATATTCAGAAAAAATAGGCCGAATGAATCCAGTTATGTTATAATTAGCGTAACCGATATACTGTACTACCTTTTGCTCCCTGATTTGTATAACAAGTCAGGGAGCTTTTCGTATGCTTCCTGTTCTACGATTCTATTTTCAGCAGATTCCCATATAAAAGTAATATATTGAAAGTACTCGGGTTTTCGGTATGTGACGACTATTATTTCTCCATCACAAAAGATTCAATTGTTACATTTTAAAGATAAACTTATATTATTTTAGTATGCATAAAAAGGGATTCTTTTCAAATTATTCTCCATGTGAATATTGATTTGCATATTCTACATAACGCTTTACTGATAGATGAGAAAGGAATCCTGTTCTTTTTATGACTTCCTCTGTAGACATATTTCTTTCTAGACAGCGTAGAATATAGGTATTCCGTAAGTGCTGTGCGGAAATTCCTTTTCTCAGTTGCGCTCTGGCTACTTCTAATCGAATCATTTTTTGTACAGCAATGGCTGTTAGTGCTTTCGGAGCATCATTGTCATACACCCAACGAAATGTCCCTCGTTTAAAATCAAATGCAACCAATAACGGATCTGTACTGTGATATCTCGGACGAACTGGTTCAGGTATCGTTTTATAGTACGTAAATAAACGTATTTTATCCTCTTCCTTTAACATGATCCTTCTCTCTGTCCCTTTGTTATGTAGAACAGTAATCATGTTCTTTCCAAAGTGCACCTGTTGCATCTGTAACGATACGAGTTCTTGTAGTGTGAGCCCATAATCCGAAAGAAGTGATAGGATGGATACATTTCGATCTATGAGAAGCGGTCGAACGGAAAGTTGTTCTTCTGATAATCCTTCAGAAGAGGAAAGAATGTTTTTCAGCCTTTTCTCTTCTTCCTTCGTAATAAAGTCCTCCTTGCGTAGGGCCCGATTCGGTGGAGTGATTCCTTGCATTTCTACAATAGGACTTGGAATATCCAAGAACTGATACAATTTCTTTAACACGACTGCAATGCGATGAATGGTTTTCTCTCCATACTTTCGTTTGTATATGAGTTCCTGAAAATAGGCTTCAAAATCTTCTTTATCTATCTTGTTCCATACGTTCTTTTCTTGAAAACGATTCGATGTTTGCAGCCATCTTCCAAAGTCCTCAATATCATAGACATATCGTTTAATTGTGGATGCTTTTCTTCCACGACTAGCTAAAAAGAAAGAAAAATTTTGTAAGGTATCCTCAAATTCTTTTCTATTCATGTACCTATCACCTCACTTTCTCTGCACAATTTTCATTTCAGCTTAGCTGGGTATTTCCAATCTCGCTTATCTTGTTTATCAGGTTTTGTTTTTGGCTTCTTTCGCTCTATTCTGTTCTTCACCTGATTTTGTTGTTCTAATGTATCTAACTTTGTTTGCATTTTCTCCATCTGCTCTTTTACTTCTTTAAGTTCCAACTTGATTTCTGATAACAACCTTAAAATTGCATCACCTTTATTCATAAAAATAACCTTCCTTTGTAGGATGAATATTTTCTCAACGTAAATAAGATTTAATTTTCATTATTTTCAGGTATAATAAAGAAGAATAACTTTCATTATTTCCTTCTCAAAGGACGGATTATGCCAATAGAACCGTTCTTTTTTTTGTTGATTCTTTTTATTATCTAGAAATTCATTATACTATGAATTTGAGTGACTTTCATTTCATCTTTTATCTATGGGCAGATTATTTCAATAGTCTGTTCTTTTTTATTCGTAAAGGTACACTTTTTCAGATACATAGAAACATAGGGAAAGACACGTCCATAAAAGTTTGTTTTTAATTTTACAGACATCTTTAATTTTTATATACCTTTACAGATATAAATGAGCTATAATAGTGGTCGAGGTGAAAAGATTGCAAGATAAAAAGTTTGGATATGTCAGAGTTTCCAGTAAAGACCAAAACGAAGAACGTCAAATTGAAAATATGAAATATCTTGGAATAGAAGATCGGGATATTTTTATTGATAAGCAATCTGGGAAAAATATGAAGAGGGAAAATTATCAAATGTTAAAAAGATTGGCTCGTACGGGGGATACCATTGTTTTTGATTCCTTAACAAGATTAGGTCGTAGCATGAATGATGTGTTAGAGGAATTTCGTTATTTTGAACAACAGCGTATTAATTTGCAATTTATTAAAGAACCCTTTATTAATGTGAATTATAATGGCGAAAGTACAAACGATGTGATTCAGCAAGCTGTACAAAAAGCAACTCTTACTATTCTATCTGCTTTTGCGGAAAAAGAAAGAAATGATATTAAACAAAGACAAGCGGAAGGGATTGCATTAGCAAAGAAGAAAGGGAAACATTTAGGAAGACCTCCTGTACAAATTACAGATCAATTTATGGAAGCGTACCGAGAATGGCAATCTGGAAAAATAACAGCCGTCGGAGCAATGAGAAAATATGATATAAAACGTTCTTCTTTTTATAAACTAGTAAAAGAATGTGAAGCACAAGGAAAAACGAAATATACAGATGAAATTGAATGATATTAAAAAAGAAGACAATCGAGTTTCTACCTAATTATATAAAAAGTGTGACTGAAACTGTAGTACACACCTAATATTCTAAATCATGTCTTGCAAAATTTGACGAAGAGATGAACCCTATCAAGGGAATTCCCTTGATAGAGTTCATCTTCAAGTAACACAGGCATTTTTTTCAGCAAATGAATGTACCACTTGTTAACGGTAGGTGCATAGGATGAGAGTTGTTTCATACCTTTAATTTGAATTGTAAATTACAAAAAATACAGAGATACTCATTGTCCCAATTTTCTTTAGAAAATTTCCTCTTGTTTTTCTATACCTTGAGAGAAAGGAAGAACGGTGTCTTCTTCACGTACCTGAAACCAATCGTTTTTTCGTAGATATTGATACTCCCGTTTTGTAATCTTACATTCTTTGTGTAACAGAAAACGATGACCAAATGCATAATAAGATGCACCCTTTATCAAAGCTGCGTAATACATACATCAACAGTCCTTTTCATAAAAGCATATGAATAAAACGAAAAGGAAACAAATGTATTGTTTCCTTTTCGCTGCAAAGAAAGATTGTACAGCCTACCCTCTTTCTATTAGGATAACTGATTAATTGGTTTTTTATACCAATATTGTATAGAACGTAAGACAATGTTTTTATACACACCTTGTTTAACTGCTCTTTTTATATGACAGATAAAAAAGGGGGGCTTGGATAAGGGCACCTTTTGGTTACGAAATACTACCGTTTATTCTACATATAAAACATTAGGTGTCTTTCAAGTCAATATATGGTTGTCCCTCTAATTTATTGTAGTCGCAATAGAAAAGTTCTTAGGGTTGCCCTAAGAGCTTTTCTGCATGTAAACAATTATTTGAAATATCAGGAAGACTACCTGAATAGCTTGCAAATCTGTTATTAAATCCTACGAAGGTATGCACGATGGAAACATTATAGCAGTGAGAGCGGATGAAATAAGTGTTCCTAGTGAGAGAATATATAAGGTACAACCAGCAAAATAATGAATAGCAGCTGACAATGTGCGGCTGGCCTCTTTACAAATGAAAAAAGGCAACCCTCATTTCCAGATGTTGAATGACGTTGCCTTTTTCGTGCAATCAGGATGGAATATTTTATAGATTCCAGCTGATAAGGATTACCTACATCATATCACATATACTTTTGACAAATATTGAGAAAATGATATTTGCATGTTATTTTTGTAGGCTATCTTCATGATTTTGTACATCTTCCATTGTCGGAAATATTTTCACATCAAAGATTTCTTTTTCATTTCCACAAATAATAACAAACCCATCTTTTGTCTGTAGTACTCTACCTACATTTCCATTTGTAAGTGGGATACTGGAAAAATGTTTTACTGGCATCACATTTTTTTACTTATGTAGGTGTCTATCGGCATGCCTACAGGAAAAGCTCTGTATAGATCTTCATTGGTGTAGGGAGTATATATTTTAGAAGATGAAGTAGCCACAGAGGTAGTGTATGATGTACATCCAGTTACAGCAATACATAACGATCCAATGATAAGACTTGTAAAAATACGTTTAAACATAAAAAAGCCCCCTTATTAATGAAAGAATCAACCAGATTAGAATAACAAATACAGAGTGCATTTTTTGCTGTTTTATGGATGGCATAGCATGATACATTCTACTTTTTTGTAGAAAAAAGAAAAAACGCAATCTTTACGAAAGCGTCTCTTCTTTACTTTTATTTTTATGAACAACGGAAAGGGTTTCATGCCCACGTTCATCTTACCACATAGTCTCATCGATAAATATTGAGAAAATTCCACATATAAGACGTATTTATTCCATTGCAATCGCAACCATACCGGTAGCAGAACAGCCTGTTGAATACCCCTTATTACATTTTAAAACCAATACATATTCGCCTTTACCCGATTTAGGTAACATTCCATTTATGCTCGTCCCTTTTGGAACCATTCCGCTTTTCAACATTGTCCCATCTTTAATAATTTCATATTGTACGGGATACTGACTATTTTTTTGATTGGATACTTCCCACCCAAAATAGGAATAGTTATCTAAATAATACGGTTCTGAAAATATAGTTCGATCTGTGGGGGTTACATTTACCAATCCTTGTGCGGATCCTGTGTTAGCCATCATAAAAAAAGATATTGAAAACAAGGAAATCCATTTTATCATTTTTTTCATCGATAGGTACTCCTCTTGTATTTAGAATTGGTGTGAAAAATTAGGAATCTCTCTGTAAGACGGTACTAGTTTAGGGTGTTCGCACTGTAAAGAATTATAGCTAACAAAATCATTGTGCCATTCTATCTACACTTTTTTACTGTGTAACCGAAACTATACCTGATTTTTGTATTAATTTGCTTTTACGATAGCAGACGACGCTTGGTCATTCCATGTTCTTGCACCATCTCCCATACTATAATCCGTTAAGTTCAGATAATTCCCATTGTTCGCTATCGCCAATGCACGACCTTGTGCATTACTATGCTCATAAATTGTTGTATAATTACCGAACTTATGTGTACGTATGGAAGACACTTTATCATTACTAGCTGCATTAAAATTGGTTAAGATGACTGGATTTCTACCTGCATTTACATTGAATTGTGCGCCTTTTAAATTGATATCATGATAAAAGGTAGAATAAATTTGTGAAGAGGATTGTAATGCTTTCGAAAAATTAGGTGCAATGGGATGTTCCTTTACATAGGATTCAAACTCTATTTTATTATCGAAGCCCACTATTGTAGTTTTTTCATTTTCTTCACCTGGTGTTACAACCTGATAAGGCTGCGAGGAAGTATCGGCATACGCCGATGTATGAGATACACCAAATAACATTGTTCCAGTTAACAAAGCGGTAGAAACTACACCTATAATACGTTTCAAACGCATCACTCCTATAAATAGAATACTTACAAACGTATTGTACAATGGAAAGATTTCCATTGTAAGCCCGTCATTTATTTCTCAATGATGTGTTCTTACAAAGCCTGCGAATAACGAAAGGAAACTGAAATAGCAAAACAACATTTTGCGAAGTAGCTTGGCTATTACCAATACACGGCACACTTGATTAGCCAGAAAGTATCGGTTCCCGGTAGCGCGATGAGTAAACAAAAGCAATTTGTATGACAAGCCATGAACTAGTTCATAGCAACTGGAACAGGTCTTTGGAATATCATTACTTCATAAGAGAATGTTCACTCTTATTAACATTTGTTCTTTTTCATGTTTTCGAACTAGACTGAGGGATTACAAATTAAGAAGAAAAAATTAGATCTTTTCCTTTTCGAAACAAAACATTTCGGTCCAGCAACTTATGGGGCAAAAGAGTCCCTATTGAGAAATAAATGAAGCGCTTACTATCGAGAGGAATCCATTATACAATGTATTCGTACATATTCTATTTATAGGAGTGATGAATTTGAAACGTATGATGGGTATACTTTCAACGGTATTCGTAACTGGAGGATTACTTGTGCCTACGATTGATGCACAAGCTTCCACTGTACAAACTGAGGTGTCAACGCAACAGGACATGTCACAAAACTGGCAACGTCCGGACCGCTTTGATTACATGGTAAAATTACAACGTGGCAAAAGTTCTAGTCAGTCACCTATTTTTAATTTGGACGAAAGAAGAAATCATGTGCAATTTAAAATCATGAATGAGTCAAGGTTCAGTAATTTAACGTACAAATTATACAAAATGGAGAGAAATGGTAGAGGTCCTGATAGAGCCGTGGTAATTGAACGGGGTACAGTTGATAGGAATGCAACAAAAATGTTTGATGAAAGATTCCAAAGAGGAGATTATTATGTAGAATTAGAGTGTGATCGAGACGGTCATGGCAGACCAGGTCGTGGCGAATGTGAAGGAAGTGCATTTATTACTATCCTTGGAAGATAGTAATATCGCATAAATCAAGTGAGAGAAAAGAACAAACAGACTTTTCACGGTTTGTTCTTTTTTAAATTTTTATATGACTTTCTCCGAAATACCGCAAACTGAGTTGTGGTGCTTCTCGTTTATAAAAAATTCGATGGATAAATAAATTCAAACGAATAAAAATGTTTTATGAATTTTATACCATACAATGAATGCAATCTCTATCTTAATTTATCTTCTTATTTGAAGTCTCTGTTCCTTGTAGCGTCGCTTTATCATACACGTAATAACGGAGTATTTACTATATATTTGTGCGGATCACAGTTTTAGTCATGTATGTAAAACCAATCAATGACAGAATAATGGTTTCATAAACCAAATATAGCTGATCCCATCTTGAACAACCCATTCAGATTCATCTACAAACGCTTTGAATTTATATATAGAAACCACCTTGACGAGTTAATATGGAACAGCGCCCTTATAATCACTCTTAAAATGATTGCGGATAATTTTCATATCATAAAAATTTAAAACTCACTTTTCCCCCCTTTAAAAAGGATAAAATTAAAGTTGTTTCTAATAAAAGAGAATTGTATTTTGAATATAACTCCTGTATGGTATGGTAAGCCCATACCATATAAAACATACAACTAGGAGTGTGATACACAATGAAACCAATTTTGAAAACAAGTATAGCTCTAACGCTGTTCTCACTTTCTCTCATGGGGTGCCAGTCGCCAGAAACACAATCATTTTCACTAACGGAACAACAAGTTATGGCAGATGCTTGGTATCAAACGGCTGGAGAAGTCAAAGCGCTCTATCATCAAGGGTATAATATCGGAAAAATGAAATTAGACGCGGCAATTGCCAAAGGTACTGAGAAAAAGGCTGCCATCGTTTTAGATTTAGATGAAACGGTTGTGGATAATAGTCCGTATCAAACCATGACAGTAAAAGAGAAGAAAGGGTTTCCTTATAAATGGGAGGAATGGATTCAACAAGCAAAGGCAGATGCCCTCCCGGGCGCTGTTTCCTTTTTACAATATGCCAATGAAAAAGGTGTAGCGATTTACTACATTTCCAATCGTAAACAAGATCAGTTAGATGCCACTTTACAAAACTTACAGAAACTGAATATCCCGCAAGCTAATAAGGAGCATGTCTTATTGCAAGGAAAAGAAGAAAAAGGGAAAGAAGAGCGAAGAAAAAAAGTTGCGTCAGAATATGATATTGTTCTATTCTTTGGAGATAATTTATCTGATTTTACGGGATTTGATGAGAAATCTGTACAAGATAGAAATCAATCGGTCGAAGAAATGCACGAAGCATTTGGAGAAAAGTTTATTGTGTTCCCGAATCCGATGTATGGGGATTGGGAGTCCGCTTTATATCAATACGATTTCAAAAAGTCAGATGTCGAAAAAGACAAACTCCGAAAAGATGCATTGCATGTATTTGAAGATGCGAAATAACAGAAATATTAGGACAAACAGATACATGTTTGCTATTATATTTTATAAGCTGTGGTAAGCTGTCACTTGGAAGATTGAGCGCATTCGCTCAATCTTTTTTCTTATTTTTTATGATTCCATGATTAGATTGCAACATATGGCGAATACATACTGCTTATCAAGGGGATTTCCTTGATGGTGAAATGTTGATGTATCAACTATAGAGAACCTTTATTCCGATTTGTATGTTTTAAACAAACGTTTGATTCGGCATCCTTTGTACAAACTTCATACGGATTCGCTACAATTCGTCAATGTTTTATATATTTTTTGAGAAAGGAATCCTTGTATGTATAAATCTAATTTCGTGGCTCTCTTATTATTCGCAATCTCTTTTTCCTGTTATGTCATCTACACAACAGAAAAACCACTCTATTTACATCCAGTCGTGTTATCCGTTTAGGGGTATGGCAACCAAAAGCGAAATATGGGGCCATATGAAAATATATTCCAATTTAGTTCGTGATCTCTCGAAACAAATTGTTAAAACGAATCTACAAATTAGTGGATTCGTTTTTTATTTCTGAAGAGAACAAGGTGGGGTATATGTAGCAATGGAACAAAATCACGCAACAAGCATTAGCGGACATTAAAAATGACTAAAATCGTAGGGATTCTTAAGTATAAAGGTAATTTTTTGATTACATTACTGTCGTTTCTGATTTCATAATGTCCACTAAATAATATTAGTGGACATCAAATATATATAAATCGGTAGTTTATGTTCGCTAATACTTAACGTAAGATTGGGTTCCATTGCTACACAAAGGCCTACCCCTATTAAGTAATTTTGGTTCTTATGCTTCTAGCATATTTACGCATCACCTTCCAAAAATCCATGGGTATGGTTGAGATAAGTTCAAAAAATAGAAAGACCTTGTTCGAGAATACTTATCACGAATGAGGTCTTTCTATTATAAAAATTGTTTCATTTCTATCTTGAAAATGTTGTATATTCATTAGCTTTAAACAATTGAATCAAACTAGTTCTGTTGTATTAAAATCGTATTTATACCTTTTTAACAAATTCAGATTTTAATTTCATAGCTCCAAAACCATCAATTTTACAATCAATATCATGATCTTCATCAACTAAACGAATACTTTTTACTTTTGTACCTATTTTTACGACTGATGAAGTTCCTTTTACTTTGAGGTCTTTAATTACTGTTACAGAATCACCATCATTTAAAACATTTCCATTTGCATCTTTGCTTACCTTTGTATCTTCACTATTGTTAGTTTCTGATTCTAAAGTCCATTCATGAGCACATTCTGGACAAACAAAAAGATTTCTATCTTCGTAAGTGTATTCTGAATTACATTTTGGGCAATTTGGTAAATTAGACATATTTGTATTTCCTCCACTCTTTATCATGTATTCTAATAGATAAGCATTATTTTCAATTTCCTTTTTCCAACTTTGTAAGAAAAACAATTATCAAGCTGACATTTGAGAAGCTTTTCTTTTCTTATCTGTCTATCAAACATCTATTTTATTGTAGATTTTTCAATTTCTTAATAATCAGGTTTGGTGTCGCCCATTCATCACGATCGAAATCAGAAATAGAGACTTCAATATTTAAACGTTCTTGGAATTCTACTAATAAGGATACTGTACCAAAAGAATCTAGAATCCCTTCTTCAAATAATTGCACATCTTGGTTATCTTTTACGATATCATTTTCACATACTTCTTCTAAAATATTTAATACTTGATCTTTAAATTCAGACATTGTTCATTCTCCTTTGTATCCATGATTTATAATGAATTTCTTCTTAGACATCAAACAAATTTTGTACGTTACATAAATTTTTTAAAAATCTAATGCATTTGCTTTATTATTCATTGTATTCCCTTCTTGGGATTGCTGAGAAAGCCCGGTACATTCACGAAAAGCGAAATGCTTACACCCTATACATTTTTTCGTATTCAAATGCCCTAGAGCGTGGTTAATAGCTTCCCCAGTGTGATTAAAAAAGTTTTCTTCTCCAATCTCGGCGTATAATCCATTCTTATCTAGCGTTGTTTTTAACTCTGATTGAATTCCTGAAATGAAAAGTACACCACCTTGTTTTTTAAAATGCTGAACAATATTCCTAAAGTAGGATTCTCCTGTTGTATCGATAAAAGGAACTTTTCCCATACGTAAAATTAAAACCTCGGGTTTATAATGAATGGTCGTTAAAATATTTTGTTCAAATGTTTGAGTAGCCCCAAAGAATAATGGCCCTTCTATTGTGTAAATGCTTATTTGTGGACAATCATGAGCTTTATTTACCACATGTGGTAACAGTTTTTCGTTCTTTCTTGTGTGATCTGGAAGCACTTTAGATATAACAAGTATGTTGCTCATACGTTTTGTAAATAAAATAACAGCTAAAATAAGTCCGATTTCCACAGCTGTTGTCAAGCTTGTAAATACAGTCAGTAGAAATGTTACAAGTAATACAAGAGAATCCCCTGTCTTCATTTTAAGTATGTGAATAAAATGTTTTTGTTCACTCATATTCCAGGCTACCACCATTAAAATGGGAGCCATACTGGCAAGTGGAATATGTGAAGCATATGGAGCCAATAGTAGAAGTGTGAATAACACAAATACCCCGTGAATAACACCTGACATCGAAGATGTAGCTCCGCTCTTAATATTAGTTGCTGTGCGGGCAATCGCTCCAGTTGCCGGAATCCCTCCAAATAACGGGGTAACAATATTGGCAATGCCCTGACCAATCAGCTCTTTGTTACTGTTGTGCTTACTATTTGTCATACCATCTGCCACGACAGCAGATAAAAGAGATTCAATACCACCCAACATTGCAATAACAAATGCAGGGCCAATCAACTGTTTGATACGCTCTAATGTGATTTCTGGTATATCAAACTGAGGAAGTGTATTTGGAATCGTGCCATATGCTGTACCAATAGTAGGCACATGACCTGAGAAAAATACAGTTGCAATTAAAGTTGAAATAACAACACCTACTAATGAACCTGGTACTTTTGGCGAAATCTTTGGTGTTATGAGTATCACAAAAAGGCAAATCAACGCAGTTATAACACTGTAAAAATTGATAGTACCGATATGAGTGAAGATTTCCTTCAGGTTTGCTATAAATTCCTCGTGTTTTTTTATACCTGTTAGACCTAAAAAACTAGCCATTTGTCCCGTAAAGATAATGACGGCAATACCTGACGTAAAACCAATTGTTACAGGACGTGGGATAAATTTAATTAAAGATCCCAGTTTAAAAATTCCCATAAGACATAAGATAATTCCGGCTAACAAACCAGCAAGTAGTAAATTTTCATATCCATAGGTAATGACAATGCCTAAAAGAATTGGAACAAAAGCACCTGTAGGTCCCCCAATTTGATACTTTGAACCACCAAATAGCGAAATGAGTATTCCGGCAATACATGTTGTATAAATCCCATACTCTGGTTTAACACCAGAGGCTATTGCAAAAGACATAGCAAGTGGTATCGCAACAACTCCAACAATCATTCCTGACAGAAGATCCTTTTGAAAATGTCCCAATGAATATCCTTCAAACCTTCCCGTAAATAATCCTCTCATTACAAACCCTTCTTTTCTATTTATAATAAATCTGGATTGCAAATGTATTTCTCGTTCCTTTTTACAAAATAAAACATTATCCTAATATTTACTATACGTTTTTCTTAAATGACGATCTAATTTACCTACATTTCCACCTTGTTGTACGTAGGATTTCAACCTTTCCGCTAGAAGTTCTCCGGCTCGACTATCTAGCTTCTTCGTATCAATAAACGATGTAATCCTTACCTTATCTGGAGTCATATCTCTACGAAACATCTGTCCTGGGATTTCACTCCAAAAACGATTCCATTCATCTAATAATCCAATTTGATCAAATAAAAAACCTTGAATCCCACATAACCAAGCTGTACAAGCTGTATTTCTTTTTTGACATCCAACTCCATCTTGTAAATGTTGGCATGAAAAACAACAAGAATTCCCGCTTTTAATACAAACTTTACAAACATGATGAGCTCCTATTGAGTGGAAAATTTCAATCCCATGTTGGAGGATATCTTCTTTCTTAACTTCACTACTCAACTTACCCCTCCTTAACTATCGTTTCACTTTCTGTTTCGTCTAGCTCTTCTAACATTGAAATCGTATCGATTAAATGGTTGTTAAAAATCTTCCGTGCAACCACCAGTAAATCTACAATCATAGGGTCTCGTAGAGAATATAAAACTCGTTTCCCATCTTTCGTACCAACGACAATGTTTTTTGAACGTAGTACACTTAATTGTTGAGAAACAGCTGAACCTTCCTTGTTAAGGATGGTTTGAATTTCATTTACACTTCTTTTACCCTCTGACAATAGCTCTAGAATACCTATTCGCAAAGGATGTGATAAAGCTTTAAAAAAATCAGCTTTAAATTGTTGCATTTCGTTTCCCATTCTAATGCCTCCATTACTTATACATCTTCAAATGTTTGAATATGTATATCATAATCCTAGAGATTACAATTTTCAATAAAAATATCTGAACGTTAGTAAATAACAAAAAGCAATCGTTTTGGAACGACATGAGAGTACAAAGTTCCGGATAGGTGAGAGCCTTGGAAACATGAGAAAAAACAAATCACAGATCCTCTGGATTTACACGCTGTTGTACTCATAGGTTTTGAGGACGGTTGCATTTATATTAATGATCCTTTAAGTGGAAAAAAAGCGCATAAGGTTAGCCAAAAAAAAATCATTCAAACGTGTCTAATACCTATATCATTAAGTTTTTTATTTCTTAATAGAGATTTACATAAAAAAATAATACCCTGTCACAAAAACGACCGTTTTTGTGACAGAGATGGGTATCAAGAGCTGAAGTCAAGTGAACTAGCAATCTCACTGTAACAAAAATGTGTAACAAAATTATTTTGTAACAATACCTATTTTATATCGTTTTTGATACAATAAAACTGAAAAGGAGGAATTATATGAAGTTTGGATATATGCGGGTATCTACCATTGATCAAAATTTAGACCGCCAGGAACAGCAGCTAAGAGATGCTGGGTGCGAGCGTATGTTTTTTGAAAAAGTAACAGGAACCAAACGAGATCGTCTTGAGTTAAATCGGATGTTAGAGTTTCTACGTAATGGAGATACAGTAGTAGTAACAGACTTGACTCGACTTTCACGTTCTACAAAAGATTTAATTGAAATTGCCGAGCTCATCTCCCGAAAAGGAGCGAATTTGAAAAGCTTAAAAGAGTCCTGGCTTGATACAACAACTGCACATGGAAAAATGCTGTTTACTGTTTTTGCTGGTATTGCTCAATTTGAACGAGATTTAACTTCAGAACGAACAAAAGAAGGGATTCTGGCAGCAAAAAAAAGAGGGAAATATCCTGGTAGACCATCTGTAGACAAAGAAAAATTAAGTTATGCATTTTATTTAATGGAACAAGGAACAAGTATCACAGAGGCTGCCGAAAAAGCTGGTATATCTAGAATGACCCTTTACCGAAACATGGACTAATAAAAGACTTTGTTAGTAGTTAAATTCATATAAGGAGTTTTTTTATGCCTAGTATTGAAGATACAGCTTATCCTCGTTTGAAAAGCAATCCATCCCAAAAAGAATTACAAGAACTATATTCGCCTACAATTGAAGAAATTCATTGGATGAAGCCACATGTAAAAGGAGATGTAGCTAAATTAGGGTTATTCGTTTTACTAAAAACATTTCAACGATTAGGATATTTTCTTCCTGTAACAGAAATACCTGAAGACATTGTCATACATATTGCTCAAAAAATGAATCTTACTCTTGTGTCACGAGATGATTTACAGAAATATCATAACTCAGGTACTCAAAAACGTCACCATGCCTTGATTAGAGAATATAGAAACACCCATTTCTTCAATGATCAAGCTAGAAAAATTATGGTTGATACGATGAATCAAGTATCATCAACAAAAGACGACTCAGCCGATTTCATTAATGCTGCCATAGACGAATTAATTCGTCAGCGCTTTGAATGACCTACTTTTTCTACTTTGAATGAGACAGCTAAAAGGTTGCGTTCTCAATCGTACCATGTGGTGTATGAACAAGTATATCAGTTGATAAATGAAAACGATAAAAATAAGCTTGATTCTCTCTTTCAAACGAATGATGGTACTGTGTATACGCCCTGGCATCATCTCAAGCAAGATGCCAAAAGTCCTACCATAAAGCATTTCAGAGAATTAGTAGCACAAATGGAATGGTTAATGGATCAAAGAGTAAATACTACCATACTTAAGAGTATTCCTTCTGTTAAAGTACGACAAATGGCTTCTGAAGCCAAAACACTCGATGCAGCACGAATGAAAAAAATGGAACCTAAAAAACGATATGCACTTGCTCTCTCTTTTGGCCAATCTCAACTCGCTCATGTTTTAGATAATATTGGAGAAATGATGGTTAAGAGAATGATGTCTGCTCGTAATAAAAGTCGTGATCAGTTGCAACACTATCAAATGAAGAACCAAAAAAGGACCGATTTGTTAATTACTACTCTTCACGATGTTATTCTTGCTTATCGGTCAGAAAATCAAGCTCAAGATAAAATGAAAGCGATTGAGCAAGTGGTAGGAAACCGACATGAGGAAATATTACATGATTGCGAATCGTATCTTGCCTATAGTGGTGATAACTACTTTGTCTTTGTCTGGGATAATTATAAAAGTAGTCGTTCTACGTTGTTTAAAATTTTAAACACGGTTTCCCTACGCTCTACAAACCAAGATCAAGGATTAGAAGATGCTATTGCGTTTTTAAAAACTCATCAAAATTCCCGAAAAGAGTCACTTTCTATCGTAAGTATTGAAAAAAAGGGATACTGGAAAAAGGAAATAAAACCTTTACTCGATTTATCGTGGATTCCTGATGCATGGTGGAGATGGATAGCTCCAAATCGAAAATCTGGGTGTTATCCAGAAGAAGTGAATCGCCGTCACTTTGAAGCATGTGTATTTACCCAAATTATGTGGGGTTTAAAATCTGGAGATCTTTACATTGAGGGAAGTGAAAAATACGCTGATTATCGACAATAACTTATATCCTGGGATGAATATGAACAAAAATTATTGGATTTTTGTCATAAAAGCAATCTTCCCTCTACAGGTAAGGATTATGTAAAACAATTACGGAAAAAGTTTATGAAAATAGCAAAGAAAACAGATGCTTCTTTTCCATACAATAAACAAGTGCGTATTGAGAATGGTGAAATTGTCATTGGAAAGTCAAAGAAAAGAAAACCTTCTCCTAAATTAAAAACCTTAGAAAAATATATTGCTCAAAATCTAGTTCCCATCAATGTTCTAGATATGCTAGGTGATACAGAACATTGGTTAAACTGGACTCGATTTTTTAAACCCATTTCAAAACATGAAGCTCGATTAGAAGATCCGATTGAACGCTATTTAACTACTGTGTTTTGCTATGGTTGTAATCTAGGACCTGTTCAAACCGCAAGATCATTAGGAAACATGGACCGAAGGCAAATTTCATGGGTAAATCAAAGACACATTACGACAGAAAATCTAGATCAAGCAATCCAATTCATTATCAATTCCTATAACAAATTCGGCCTACCTAAGTATTGGGGAGACGGGAAAAGCGCATCTGCTGATGGAACAATATGGGCCTTATATGAACAAAACTTGTTATCTGAGAGGCATATCCGTTATGGAGGATATGGGGGAATTGGCTATTATCATGTTTCTGATAATTACATTGCATTATTTAGTCATTTTATACCGTGTGGTGTATGGGAAGGACTTTATATACTAGATGTCTTAATGAATAACAATTCTGAGATTCAACCAGAAGTCATTCATTCTGATACACAAGGACAAAGTGCTACCATTTTTGGATTATCTACCTTAATGGGGATCGAGTTAATGCCACGAATTCGAAATTGGAAAGATTTAAAAATGTTCCGTCCAGATAAAGAAAGTCGATTTAAGCATATTGACGATATTTTTACCGATGTAATTGATTGGGATTTAATTGAAATCCACTATAAAGATATGCTACGAGTAGCAATGTCAATTGAAGTAGGAAAAATTACCCCTTCAACTATTTTGAATAAGTTAGGAACCTATAGTAAGAAAAACAAATTATATCAAGCGTTTCGTGAACTAGGACGTGTAATTCGTACCATGTTTTTATTAAAGTACATAGCTGATGAACAATTGAGACGTACAATTCAAACGGCTACAAATAAAAGTGAATCATTTAATGGTTTTACAAAATGGCTATTTTTTGGCGGAGAGGGAGTCATTACTGAAAATAATAGAGAAAACCAAAGAAAAGTGATTAAGTTTAATCACTTAATAGCAAATTGTTTAATCTTCTACAATGTATTTGCATTAACACAAGTGTTACATGCTTATCGTCAAGACGGAAATGAATTGGACGAAGAAGTATTAAGTGAGTTGAGTCCATATATCACAGCTCATGTGAATCGTTTTGGCAAATATGGAATTGATCCAAATAGACAGCCACCGGATTTACAGTTTGATATGCCAATTTATCAAGTGGCAAATTAACAAAAAGGGTATGTGGAGAATAAAAACTTTTCCACATACCTTTTGAAAATTGGAATTTATTTGCATATGGCCCCATATTTCGCTTTTGGTTGCCATACCCCTATTATGTTGATTACAATTGTAGGTGTCATTTTGTTTAGCGATTTTCATGATCCAACTTATTTGAGATATATCCTTTTTATAGGATTACTTCTGTATCTTATGCTTATATGTAGTACCATGCTACACATCATAATCATATGAGTGTACAATAACATACCAATAATTTTTTTACTTGAATCCCTTTGCCCCATAGGATAGGTGACAAATAAAATCACTCTATTTTTATTACATGAACCTTGTTTTATTCTAGTCCTATTTTTGTTTTCTTACATATTTATACTTCAAACAACAAACGCTAGTATACATACCAATTATTAACAGAAGGAGTATATATGAAAGCGATTCTGAAACTCATTTTTGCAGGTTTCCTTCTTTGCCTATTATGTGCGTGTGCGGAACGAAGAGAAATTGAAGAATTAGGATTTGTTGTTGGTGCTGCCTATGATCAATCATCACATGCGGCCATTAAAGGCACCTATCAAATGGTATTACCCAATACATTTAGTAGCTCGGAGCGTGGCACAGCTACACAAAAAAATTATATTAATCTAACTTCTACAGGAGAAAGTATTTTTGCACATTTCCGTATGATTGCCAAAAAAATTAGTCGCCCTTTATTTTTCCCACACATACAAGTCATTATTTTTTCTGAAGAGGTATTACGAACACCCTATATGTTGCAAAATATTTTGGATGTATATACACGTGATGAAGCGATGAGAAGAAATATTCGGCTATTTGTGGCTAAGGGCCGTGCAGCACCTATTTTAGCTCAAAACGCAGGTCCTGAATATTTACCTGCAAAATATGTTTGGATGTTATCAGAGCATACACAAAAAAATGCACAAATGATAGAGAAAAAGCGAATTGGCGATATTCACAGTAAAATCATCGCAAAGAAAAGTTTTATCCTTCCCGTTGTATTTCGCACAAAACAAGGCGTAGAATTAAGTGGCTCTGCCTTATTTAAAGGTACCGATAATCGCTTGGTTGCGATGTTAAACGCACAAGATACTGCCTCCTTACAGTATATGACTAGTTCAAAAGTAAGAGGGATTGTGACTGTTCCGATGAACAAACAACGTATTACCTATGAATTTCATCGTGTACACCAGCGTATGGAACTCGCTGTGGCAAACCCCAAGCGCCCTAAGGTTGATATATATGTGAAATTAGATGGGAAAATTGCGGAGATGCATTCTTCTCTAGCTCACCAACATTCCATGAAACAGCTCCAGCAGGTATTAGCAAACGAAATGAATAAACAACTACAAATGACAACCAAACGCTTACAAACACAATATAAATTAGATGTCATCGGAATTGGAGACAAGTATCAACGACAAAACTTCAAAAAATGGAAAGAAATAGAGAATGATTGGGAGAATGGCAAACAATATTTCTCTACCTGTCACATTCGTATTCATGTACAGCCTCAGATTACACAATCTGGATCGACATTGCCAAAATAGTGCATATAGAGCCTATCACCATGAAATCATGCATCTTTTGTTACGTGGATATTGTTTTATTTCTATCACATACCATACAGTGGGAGTAGAAAAAAATGAAGATTAACAAGGTATATCAAGTATCTCCAATTTATGTCTTCTTTTTAATACATAGTGCACAATTTGGAGCTGGTGTACTGGGGTTTGCTAGAATTGTCGCAAAAAAAGCCGGATACGATGCTTGGATTGGAGTCGTACTGGCGGGTATTTTCTTGCATATTTTAATGTGGATGATGTATCGTATGCTGTCTTGGGTTAAAGGAAGTATTTTAGAACTCCAGACGTATATGTTTGGCAGGTTTATCGGAACAGGTTTGAACCTAGTATTTCTTGTTTATTTTTTGATGGTAAGTGTCTCTATCTTACGAACTTATATTGAAATCGTCCAAGTATGGATGTTTCCTACTGCTTCTACCCTTATACTTGCCATTATTTTGTCTGTTTTAGTGTATTACATTATTTCATCAGGATTTCAAGTGATGACCGCCGTCTGTATTGTCTCTATTTCTATATCTATATTATATGCAATTCTCTGTGTATACTGCGTGATGGTATATGGACATTGGGATGGTTTTTCACCTATTTTGAATCATTCTTACTTGGATATTGCGGATGCGATGCAAAAATCTATTTATACGATGGCAGGTTCTGAAATCATTCTTATGATTTATCCTTTTCTTCATACTCCTAAAAAATCTCATAAATTTGCACAATATGGTCTGCTGTTTTCAAACTTGTTATATGTTTTGACTATTATTTCGGCATTAGCCTGTTTTAGTGAAAAACAACTGTCACACCTCATTTGGTCCCAACTGTCGCTTTCTCAAGTGATTACTTTTCCTTTTCTACAAAGATTTGAATACCTGATGGTATCAGCGTATGCATGGCAGATGGTTACGAGTATGGTTTTACCTCTTTGGGCCTGTACACGGGGTATCCGAGAAATAGCGAGGATTCGTCAAAAATATACGTTACTGATTTTATTAAGCATGAATAGTATAATTGTCTGTTTGCTGCAAAATCGACATACCATTAATACATTTATTACACAAACTGCTCGTTTTACATTTTATTTAATCTATATCTATATTCCTATACTCTTTTTGTTATTTTGTTTAAAAGTACAGTATCAAAATAAGGAGAATACATTATAAGTATTCTCCTTATTTTGGAATATCCTAAAAATGGTATGTATATTCCCATCGGTGTATACAAAAATCATTACGTATGATAGAAATCAAGGAGACGGGTGTGATGCACATTATATGCACCCTTTATTCTACATATAAACCAATTGCGGCAACAATCGCTTCAGAAGCGTATTCCCATTTTCCATCTGTTAGGGCTCCTAATTGTTGGCCAATTTGTGATAAAAGATCTGGCGTAATAGGAACACCAAAATATTGAGCAATAATTGCACCGATAGGTGCAGTAATTTTCGTCCATCCCCCACGATCAATTTTAATTTCTAAATTTTTGATTTCTCCATTTTCTTTTACAAATCGATAATAGACTTGATCATCTAGACGATAACTCAAATGATGCGAAATTTGGCCATTCACGACAGTTTGATTGTCCTTTTTAGAAATATAAGCTGGCTTTACATTGAATTCATGATCAAATACTTTTAATTTTTTTATTTCCGGACCTAACAAAGCTGCTTGTACCGCTTTATCTAAATTATTCATAGGAATAGCATCTAGATTTTTCGTTTGTTCAATAAAATCGGATGAAAATACATGAGCTGCTGGTACTTCTTGTTGCGTGGTTGTTTCTTTTTCTGCAGCAAATGCGCATGTGGATGAACCCGTTACTAACATTGCTGCTAAAGCTGTTGCACTTATGATTTTATACTGTTTCATACGTATAGTCCTCCTTTTCCTTCTCGCTCGCGAAATGTATCAAATCATGTCATATATAAGGATTTGATACATCATATCACGACAGAAAGTAAATGAAAAGTTAAAGTTCTGAAATTTTAGTCTTTTATAAAAAAAGCATATTCTTTCGCTTAGTTTACTAGATATTAAATCAAATCGATTTGTATGTACCATGTCTGTAAAAAAGAGAAAATAAACAATGGTACATTCTTTTAAACATCTATTCGGCCGTTTCTTGTTGGAATATGTCTACTATAAACCCTACCTAGAGGACGTTTTTTTCTTTTGTTGTTGTTTTAGCATGTCTAATTCCAATAATCTTTTCTTCATAGATAAATGTTCCATTCCACCATTAAGTATCAAAAAATAACTCGACACAAAAGTGACGAGTTATTTTTTGATTGTATTTTAGGTATAGAAACTATAATTTAAAGATATTTATTGTAATATGTCGAACAAAATCATAAGATTGTTTCTGATATGAACTAGATAAATAAACAGTTTTATTTGTCATCTTATAGGGGAGCTGTATATTGGTGATACGCAGTTCCTTGATATCGTCTAAATTGATTATAAAAATCTAATTTTCTTTCTTGTACCCATCTTCCTGGCAAAACTTCCTTTTGCTTCATATAGGTTTGAATGATCCATCCTTGCAAAGAATCTGGGCGTATCAGATACTTTCCCACAATATGAGGCGGTAATACAACTGGGGCTGGCGCATCCATTGCACCTGGTGGTGCTAATCGGTAATATACGTTTCCATTTTGTTGAAACATATCTTGTAACTGCAAAAAAGTCGTTCCCATATATAGATATTCATCGTGTGTACTATATGTACGTTGCACCTGTCTCTGATCAGCTTGCGCAGACATACATGGTAGAGAATGTATGGCTAACAAAATGAACAAACTACTACACCATTTTATTCTTTTATTCATAAGAACCCTCCTATATTTTTCATTATGTAATGATTCAAAATGGAATATCGTTTATTAGATTACATGTTTTACCTTATGCAGAACAGGTAATGGAACAAATAGTAGGATGATTTAGAGCAAACTCTATGTGAATCATATAAAACGAGTAAAAAAGATGCAATCCGTTGAAGTTGAGAAATAAATGTATAAAAAGTCGAGAATATGAAAAAACAGTATGGACATACCCCATACTGTACAAAAATAACGAATCTATCTTTTCTATTCTATTGTGACAAGCCCCTGATATCCGCCTGGTCGATTGTCATAACTATATACATATAAATAATATTTTCCGGGTTGTGCCGTATACGTTTCAAATAATCGTTGTCCTTGAAACTTGGCATACGCTACTGGATTTTTTAAGTTTTTTTCGTGGTATAGGACCCAATTCATTTGAATCTGATGTTGATTGATTACCGCAATAGCCAATTTGTTTGGTAATTGCACATTTAATTGATAAATATCTAAGGAATTATTTGCATCAAAGTGACCTATAAAATTTGTTCGAAAAGGTAGTGGAGTTGCCTCCTGAATGGATTCATTTGGTTCCTTGGATTCTACTATATTATTCGCAATACCTTGAAAAACAATCTCACATTCTATTTGATTATTGGTATTGACTCGGTAATTTGTAAAATAGGCGGTCATTGTTTTATAGCCATTCCAAGGTTTCGTCGATAACTGCTCTAGTATTGTATCTAATACCGTATTTAGATTTCTCCAATCGGACTCGGCACCTGCTGTTTTCTTTCCTGTGTACGTACCTCGTAAGGTAAACGTATGAAAGAAGTCAGATGTTTGCTCTGTCGTATTCGCATGTTGAAGCGGTATAATTTGGGTGATTTCTTTTTGCACATCTGCCAAAGGCTGCGCTGTTGGCTGTTGTAAATATTCATCTGAAACAGCTGGATCGGTATATTCATTCTGATGATCAATTAACAGCTGCATATAGTTTTGATACGCCACATTGAGTGTTACATCCTTACTGACTGTTGTACGGTATTGATCATATTGTATCACTTGATTATTTTGTATGATATGGTGCAATTGAGAAAATAAATCCCATCGATTTGCATATAGATAGGACTGCAAGGCAAACGCATAATTATAGAATTCCCAATTTCCATATGTGGCGTATAAGGTCAGCTGCAAGGTGTATCGATTCAAAGGATTCACTGCTAACTGTTGAACGATTGTTTTTCTTGGTACAACTTGATGGGTACGGGTAGATCCAGCAAAAAATTCTGCACTACCTTCTTCGAACCAAGTTAAACGCTCATTTTCATAGAGCTTCCCTTCACCAAATAACCCTGGAACGAGATAACGTCCTTGCAGATAGTGTGTATATTCATGACGAAATAACTCTTCTAAACTATAGATACTATCCTGTGGTGTTCGCTCATACGTAAAGAAGGTTCCATCTTGTTCAATATACATCCCACCATTATTCGTGTCATACCCATATAATAAACGATTCAATCGATATTCTTCTGGATTATTATAAATCACCATAGTCAAAATATCATCGCGATGCCCTTGCTCTAATGGCGTATCCGACCCCACTACACGATAAAATTGGGATTGGACTTCTTTAGACGCCCAATAGAGTCTTTGGGCTTTCTCCGCCGTTACTTGTTGGCCCGTTCGAATGATCATAGATCCGTTATCAAATGTGTAAGCTTTCGGTATATATTTTTTCTTCCCTGCTTCTTGGATTTGCTTGTACGAAATCAGATTTCCTGTATAATCTTTTCCATTATATCTTTCGTCAATTTGTTGGGCGGCAGTTAAATACGCTTCACTTAAATAAGGATACACCTGTAAGGCATTCGTAATAGTTTGTAACCCTTTTTGTGCTATGGTATGAAAGACACCCAGTCTACTTGTATAATAAATCCCATTATTAATAATCCATCCTGTGTCGGCGTTGACTTGACCGTATAATGCCATTTTTCCAATTTCATTGATAAAGGCATTTATTCTCCCATACCAAGGCGATTCGTTAGGTGATGTACCTGTTTGGTACAAATACGTTTGAAGATCATAGTCAATGCCACTTAAGAGACTGTATACCGCTGTTCCTTTTGAATATTCTTTCGCGTACGTTTGTAAATTTTGATTAAATTGATTTAAAATGGGAACCGCTAACGAG